>CAYQRT010000115.1:0-9254 GCA_964419695.1 uncultured Spirochaetaceae bacterium
TTTATCAGCCGCATGAACAAAAAGCGCTATAATTTCCCGATTGAAACCCTGGGCGCTTTCGCCGCCAAGGCCGGCATCCTCTTCGTGGTCATCAACGTCTTCACCCTCTGGTTATCGGCCTCCAACGGACTGCCCAACGTGTTGATTCTCGTGACCATATTGGTCCTCGTGTATACCTTTATCACCACCAAACTGGTGCCCGGCAGGCATATTTATGCCATGGGGGGCAACGAGAAAGCCGCCGAGCTGTCAGGGATAAAAACCAAGAAAGTCCTCTTCTGGGTGTACGCCAATATGGGGCTCATGGCGGCCGTAGCCGGCATCGTATATGCTGGCCGCTTGAATGCCTTTTCCCCGCTCGCCGGGGAAGGATTTGAGCTCGACGCGATCGCCGCGTGTTTCATCGGCGGCGCCTCCGCCAAAGGCGGCGTGGGTACGGTCGTTGGAGCGATTATCGGCGGTCTTATCATGGGCACCCTCAACCAGGGAATGTCGATCATGGGTATCGACATCTTCGTGCAGGCGGTGGTCAAGGGTCTCGTTCTGCTGGGCGCCGTGGCGTTCGACGTTATGTCCAAGTCCCGGGCAAGTTCCAAGTAAGGCGTGCCGAAAGTATAACCGCCTAAGCCGGTGATAATACGCCCGGTAGCCGGACCGCTTCCATCACCCCTTTTTGTGGGGCGGTGGAAGCGGTTTTCGTTATACAAAAGGATATGAAAGAATCAGAGATTCAACAGTTCTGGCGCGAAAAAGAAAAAGAACACCAGGGCCAACTGGTAAGGGCGAGTTTTGCGCGTTACCTTGACGGGTACCCGTTCTTTCCGGAGGCCGCCAACGGCCTACTTTATCTCATGACCAACGGTGTGTATTTTGAGAATTTTCCCAAAGAGCATTGGCTGGACAAAGTGACGCGACGGAAAGAAGATTTCACGCGTATGTTCCTGCGCCTGAAAAGCGAGCAGATCACCGACGTCTCCTGTTTTACAGGTCAAAAGGATAAATTCAACATCCCGTTGGGAAAGCGGCTGGCCTCACTTTTCGGTGTATTGCCGCGGCTGCTACTGGTCGGGTATCATACGGACGAAGGGACCGGCGTGGTCAGATTCACCTGCACTGAATCGCCGTTTTCGCTTTGCGCCGCCTTCTATCGGGAATGTGCGTTACCGCATTCATAAAAGCGCTTTTTATGGAAGCTGATGAAAGGGGCTCTGGTACAAGAGCCTTCGAGGTGATAGATTTTACGAGGAGGAAGCGAGATGCCTCTTTTTGAGTACCGGTGCGACGAGTGCGGACAGGCGTTTGAAAAATTGGTGGCGCGGGAGACTCCCGTAGCCTGCCCCCATTGCGGCAGCGGTATGGTTACCAAACAATTCAGTGCGTTCGCTGTATCCACTTCCTCCGGGGATGCCGTCCCTGATTGCAGTTCAGCCGGGTGCGGGTTCGAGCGTGGCGGGTGCGGCAGCGGAATGTGCGCGCATCATCATGGGTGATGACGCTTAAGCAGTCCCTCGCCCGAGTCAGCGGGCGGCGTATCCGGGGGCGTTTTTTCCTCCACCTCTTTCAGCTTCCGTTCCACCAGTACAAGTTTTTCCTTTAAAGTGGCGATCGTTTTCTCAAGCCTTTTCTTCTCGGCCTCCAGGGCCGCCAGCGGATCGGCTGGTTCCTTCCTGCCCGCGTATTTGAGCTCGATCATAGACGGGCTGTAGTCCCCCTCCAGCTCCCGTTGGGCGCGACGCCGCTCGCCGGGATCGGTGATGCGGGAGAGCGTTTTCATATTTTCGTAGCCCAATGACGTGTCCAGGTTGAGGGTGGAAAGCTTGATGAGCGACTGAGCCTGGGAGTGTTTCAGTTTCAGCATCCGGTCCACGTAATCCCCGAAATCCGCTCCGTGTTTGTCACACAACCGGTGGGCGTCCAGCAGAATCTCGCCGAACCGCTGGATGAGATCTCCGTGGGGGGCGATGAATTCGTTCTTGATCCGTTCGGTGAGCGCGAGGAACTCTTTTTCAGTGGTAAATACATTGGTATAGACGCCCTTTTTTTCCGCGAGGTAAAGCAACTCGTGAAAAAGACTGTAGAACCGGGCCGTATGCACCCGAACGTACACCGGTTGGGCGGATTCAGTGAACTGGATATGATGCGCGAATTCGTGAATGGCCGTGTAAAGTAGTTCGTTGTCGGAGGAGAAGTTCTTGTTATGGAGAATGATGGAACGGTCCTGGGGCTTGTAGAGGCCGTTGACCTTCTTGCTTTTTTTCCCCGAAAGGATGACGGAAAAATCATCGACGTCGGACTTCAGGGTGAGCAGTACGGTCTTGACCTGATCGTTGTTCATGAGCGTTCCTTGGGGTCATCTTTCGCGTCCGCCGGCGTTCCGGTTTTGTCCGCCGCGCCGAGTGCGGCCAGTTCTTCCCTGAACCAGCGGGCTATACTCTCGATGGCCTGTGAGGCGGCCGAAGGCGTGACGGTTTCCAGAACGCTCAGGCAGTCCGCAAAGAACGAATCGGCCGTGCGGAGAGCCTGGGGACTGCGCTGGTATTGGTAGTCCACGGCGTTCCGGAAACCCATGACGAAAATTTTTCGGGCCCGCGCCAGGTTGTCACGTTTGTTCCACTCCAGATAGCGGCGCAGATGGCTTTTATTAAAATCAAGAAAGACGTTGATGAAGGCGGGTTGGTAGGCGTTGGCCCAGGTGAGCACCTCGCGCAGGACCAGTTCGTTCCGCTTTTTTATGTCGGGGCGGATACGGACGCGCTGTGAGTAGAGACCGGCGGCCAGATAATGCCTGAGGGCGCCATAAAAGTGAGAGCGTACGTCGGCGGGGGTCATGGTTGACTCGCCGCGGGCGCCCGTCAACCGGGAATGCAGATCATGCCAATACTCGAGAGCCTGTTCGTATTCCGCATGCAGCCGGATGAACTCACGGTCGTCCTTGTGCCGTATATCGGGGTGGGTCGATTTGCAGAGGGTGCGATAGATCTTTTTCAGTTGTTCCCGGGTGATGGTACCGCCGCCGATGAGTCGTTGGACAATTGAGTTGGTGCGGATGATCGTGTCGATCGTGAGCATCGCCGGATAATAATAGAACATAATGCCGAATGTGGGCAAGCCGCCCGGGCGCCGTCAATGCGCACGGCGATGCGCTGGCGGATGGCAGCCCCTTCCCGGCTTTGCCCGCGGCCGTCCCGTGCTGCTTCTCTTTTGTACGGTGAGATCCTTGTGTGGCGGGGGAGGTATACTTCAGGTAACGTAACCGGTATAGTAGTCTCCGGCCGATGCTTGATCTTGCCTCGCGGGGTCGAGGGGGGACGAATTTCCGCGCCCGGCTGGCGGATTGAAATTTGAAATCGGAAGCGGTATCTCGTATACTTTAAAAAAAGGATTATCCGTGGAAAAAGAAATCCGAAAAAATGGTGTCTATGCTGAATTGGCCCGCACTTCCTGGCGATTGAATCTTTTTGTTATGGTCGCGGGCGCGGTGGGGATTTTGGCCTTTACCGTGGTCGAATATTTTATTCTGCCCTCGCTGTGGGCGGAGTTTCTGGTTTTCCGTATCGGCATAGTCGTTTGGGCGGCCGGCCTGATAACCGTTTCCCTGATCGTAAAAAAGTGGTCCCAGGCATGCTTTTTCGCCTTTTGGGTGCCCGTTTTTTTTCTGGCCTCTCTGGCCGCGGGGAGGCTTTCGTCCGAGTTCGTCCTGATGATCTGGAACATTCATATGTGCACCCTGGCGCTTTTTATTGCCAATGTGGCCGTGGTGGCGCCGCGGTTCGCCTGGGTGTTGCCGGCCGTCTCCCTGAGCAGTTATCTCATCATGTTTATATATCGGCCGCTTCTGCCCTTCGACCGGATGCTCATCAATGGCGGCGTGCTCTATCTGATTGGACTGGCGCTGCTGTTTCCATTGATGCTGGTCAGGTACCGTTTGTGGTCCAAAACCGCCTTGATGCAGCGGCGCATAAGGGCCCAGAACGAGGAGTTGGTGGAACTCAATGCGTCCAAGGATAAATTCTTTTCCATTCTCGCCCACGATCTCAAGGGACCCATCGGATCTTCGGCCAGGGTTATCAACCGGATGCTGGAGGAAGGCACGCACCGGGAGAATGAGGAGTTGGTGTTGGTGGGGGAGACGGTCAACCGGGCCTACGCCCTCCTGGAAAATCTCTTGTTGTGGGCCCGCAGTCAACGCGGCGACGTCACCATCATTCCCGTGGAATTGAACGCGAACCGGATCTTTGAGCAAATATGGAGGGAGTTTTCCGTCGCCGCTGAAAAGAAAGGCTTGTCCCTGGAAAACCGGATCGACCCCGAGCATTCCGTGGTGGCCGACAAAAAAGCATTGATAATCATTGTCCGTAACCTGGTTTCCAATGCGGTTCGCTATTCTCAAACCGGCGGGACTGTCGTCGTGGCCACTCAGCGCCGGAACAACCGGATTATTTTTGAGGTACGTAACAATGGGGAGGGGATGGACGAGGACATGGTCGGACAATTGTTCCAGATCGACCGGAAACGCATCAATACGGTCCAGGAAGGCGTCAAGGGTACGGGTCTGGGGCTTATCCTCTCCAAGGAACTGGCGGAAAAAAACGGCGGGGCCATCGGCGTGGTAAGCGTGCCGGGAGAAGGGTCGTCATTTTTCTTGGAACTGCCTTCAGACTGATTCACTCATGACTCAACCGATGTCCCCATGGACACAGTGGTGATACGGGCAGCTGTCCGCTAGTCACCCGCGTGCGGAGAAAGCATGCGCCGCGGATCAAAAAGGACGTCCGCCTCATGTTTCGTAATTATCCCTTCCGACAGGGCTACGTCGCGCACCGTTTTCTTTTCCCGAAAGGCCCGCAGGGCGACGGCGCTGGCTTTATCATATCCTACCTTGAGCGCCAACGGCGTGGCCATGGCCAGACTCCATTCCAGCAGTTCGGAGCACCGTTCCCGGTTGGCGTTCATTCCCCGCACGCCTTTCTCTTCGAAGACCCTGATCGCGCCTTCCATCACGGAAAGGGCGGAGAGTGTTTCGTGGGCGATTAAAGGTTGCATGATCTGCAGATCAAGGGGGCCCGTCAGGCCGGCCACGGTCACGGAGGCGTTCTTGCCCATGACGTAGGCGGCCGCCTGGATTATAATCTCAGGGATAACGGGATTAATCTTGCCGGGCATGATGGAACTGCCGGGCTGGAGGCTTTCCAGCGTGATTTCGCCCAGCCCGCAGCGCGGGCCCGAGGCCAGGAGGCGGAGGTCATTGGCGATTTTCATGAGACTGACGGCCAGGCCGTTGAGTGCGCCCATAAGCGCCACCTGGGCGTCCCGGGTCGCGATGGCTTCGAACCGTGAGTCTGCCGGGCGGAAGGGAAACCCGGCCGCCGTCGCGAGCCGGGAGATGACGCGCCGGCCGAAATCGGGATGGGTGTTGACACCCGTGCCCAGGGCCGTACCACCCAGGGCCAGTTCCTCCAGGGAGGGCATGACCGCGGCCAGGCGTTCCCGGCCTTTTTCAATCTGTGTCCGGTATCCCTCGAATTCCTGTCCCAGCGTGACGGGCACCGCATCCTGCAAATGGGTCCGCCCCACTTTGATGACGTCCGAAAATTCATTTTCCTTCTTCCCGAGCGAAGCGGTCAAACAGGATAATGCGTCCAGGAGGCGGGCGCTGGCGGAACGGGTGCTGATATTGATGGCAGTGGGGATCACGTCATTGGACGATTGGCCGCGATTCACATGGTCGTTGGGATGGACGGGCGTCTTCTTCCCTAGCGGTTGGCCCAGAATCTCGCAGGCGCGGTTGGCGATGACCTCGTTCAGATTCATGTTCCAGGAAGTGCCCGAACCGGTCTGAAAAACGTCCACGGGAAACTGATCGGCCAGCCGGCCGGCCAGGATGTCGTCGCAGGCTTCGACCACCGCATCGGCTATATTCTTTTCAATGAGGCCCAGTTCACGGTTGATGTGCGCGGCCTCCCGTTTGACAAGAGCCAGGGCCTGGAGCAGGGGCGCGGGAATCCTAAGGGAGGAGACGGTGAAATTATTGATTGCCCGTTGGGTCTGTGCGCCCCAGTACGCCGGGGCCGGGAGCTTCACCGGGCCTAAAAAATCCGATTCGGTGCGGGTTTCGTCCTGTTTACTCATGGAAAATGATTATATCCCAGGGGACGGGGCTCTTCAAGGCGGAATGACGGCGGCAGGATAGAGGAGTTTTCACCTGTCAACGCGGATCCGCGTGCAGATACTCTATGGGCGCTGGTGACTTATGGCTTTTCCTTGTGAATGTTGCCTTTGACAACGCCCTGGAACCCGTAATATAATCTTTGATTGCGTATGACCGAAAAATTCCTGAATTTCGTTAAAAAATATCTGTTTCTCCTGGTTGTGGTGGGCGGGTTGGTCCTTACGTGGACCGTCAACCTTGTGTTTTTTATTGACAATCCCGGGTTTGTGGGGGTGTCCCTGCATCCGTATCTGCTTATTGTCCTGGTGGCCGCCTGTTTTCTGGGATATTCGCGGGGCATGCTGGCTGTGGGCTGCGTCACCCTCGTGTACGGAGCCTGTATCTTCCTGAAGCTGATGCTGGCCGCCGAACCCGCCTCACGGCTTTTCCAGTTCTCCTATTTCAGCCCGTTCGTCGGGTTTCTCTTGATCGGCACCATCGCCGGAGTCATCGCCGACCGGCACAAGAAAAAATTGGCCGCGGTGGAAACCAAGCTGGCGGATGCCGGCCGGAAAATCGATTCCCTGAAAAATGACCTGGGAGTATTGAAGGAAAAAAACACACTCTTTGAGCAGAAGTGCCTGACCGAACGCGAACGTTTGAGCATGCTCTACAACTATGCGCGCCGTCTTTCCACTCTCAACCTGCGGGATCTGCAGGAGGGTGTGCTCGACCTGCTGTCCGAAGCGGTGGAGGCGGAAAAACTGGCCTTCTTTATGCTGCAGGGCGACAAGCTCGTGCTCTGCGCCCGGCGCGGGTACACGACCGCCGAAGAGCCCGCGCCGCCCCAGGCCATCCTCAAGATGACGATTGAAGAGAAGCGGGCCTTGTCCCTCAAGGAGATCGCCGCGGTGGGCAAACGGGTTCAAAATCCCGTCTTCATCTCCGCACCCGTGTGCATGGGTCCGGAGGGCGATACCGCCGGTCTGGTCTGGCTGGAAGACATTCCCTTTCTCCGCTATACCCCCGTCTCACTCCGTTTTGTGACCTTGATCTGCGACTGGGCCTCGCTGGCCCTGGCCAACGTCTTCGCGTTCCAGGCGCTTAACAAGAAAAGCGACGAGCGCCACCAAACCGTTTCCCTCACCCGCGTGTTCGCTTCCCTCACTCAAAAATACAAGGGTGTTTTCGACTACGGCGCCTCCTTTTCCGACATGGAGGAAGAAATTACCCGGAAAATATTACCGCGATAGGGCCTTGATCCGCCGTGAGCCAGAAGAGGACCTCCGAATGATAGCGTATTGTCGTATCTCCCCCACTCAGACCGCGTACTCCCCGTTCGCGGTAAAGGCGGCCGGTGCATGAAACGGGTTCTTTTGGGGGTCGGACTGGAGGCGGCGGCCTTCGCCGTGATGCTTTTATCGGAATCATGGGGGCTGCCTTTTACCTTCGCCCTGTTCATCCACCTGAACGCCGTCTTTTTCTTTACGCGCGGCTTCGACCACCGGCTGCACCTTGTGCATCTGCGCCGGGAAGTGTGCTTTTTCTTTTCCCTCATCTTTCCCTTGGCCGGCATGGCCGGCATCGGTTTCTTCATTCTTGTGCTCAAGCGGATCGAGCCGCGCATCCGCCTGCCCGAGACCGGACCGGTCATCTCCGCCCCGGCCCAACTCGCGTCCGAGGAAACGGCTTTTCTGGAGGACGATTATTTTTCGTCCTTCGGCGCGGCCTTCGTGCGCAAGCTGACCGCTCCCCTCCATCATCCCGAGGCCTGGCACAGCGTCTCGGAATCCTTCCCCGTGGATTATTACCGGGAGGGCGAATACTGGCGGCGGGAGAAGGAGCTTTCGCAGAGGATCAGCGCGCTGGAGGCGGAAAGGGAGACCGTCCGGAAGGAGGCCGTGCTGCACTACGGCGAGAGCGGACGGGCCAAGGCGGGACGTGACGCGCTTCAGCGGGAAGGTGAAATAAATAAACTGCTGGCGGACACGCTGCTCGAATACGTGACGCTTTTTCAGGCTGATCCCTGCCTGCGCGAGCACTATCTCTCCCGCGCGGCCGAGATTTACAACGAGATGGGCGTTCTGGCGCCGGAGGACATCCCTCTGCTGGAGAAGCGGGTCGAGACCACCTTTCTCATCGGGCGCTACCGGGAGTGCCTCTTCGTGTGCGAAAAATTGCGGCGCCTCGATTCCTGGAACGTGACCGCCCTCCTGCGCCAGGGGGAGAGTCATTTCCGCCTGCGGGAATTCAGGAAACTCTCCGCTCTGGCGCGGGAGATGGCCGGCAGTCAGGCGGTGCCCGCGGCCGTCAGGGAACTGGCCCAGATATGGAGTTCGTATGGATGATGTCTGCCTGATCGTGGAGAGCGACGGCGAACTCCTGTCCCAGGGCATTCCGGAGCCGGTGCATGACCTGATCCGCGCCATGGATCACGTGTCCTTCGCGGTCGTCACCATCGCGCATCGACCCTATGCCATCAATTCCCTGGTGGCCCAGCTGCCCGCGAACGTGAAGACGCTCATCAACGTCAGCCTGGAAGAAGAGCATCTGCCCCGGGTGAAATCGCCGTTGCGTAAACAGCGCGATGCGTTCTGGGACCGCCTGGCTTCGCTTTACGCGGCTTCCCTGGGGGAGAAGACGCGTTACTGCGAAGACGTGCTTTTAGGGTTGGCCCATGACGAACACCGCGTGCTGTCGTACGCGGATATCGCCCGTGACCGGCGGTTCTGGAACATTCTCTGCCGGGAGTACGAGCGGCACTGTCCGCATGTTCCCTTTCTCGACTATGTCTGGATTTTTCGGCAGACGCAATTGCCGTTTTTCCAGCTTATGCAGATGCCCATCCCCCGGGCGAGGGCCTATCACGTGTTTTCCTCGCGCTACGCGGGCTGCGCCGGATTGGTGGCCAAGATCCGTTACCGCTCTCATCTCATATTCGACGTGCGGCAGGATTTTTTCATCGAGGAGACACCCGCCTTGTCCGAGGCGTTTTTCACGGACTCCTTAGGCGTGCTCAAGGGTTTTTCGGTGCCGTCTCTGGAGGCGTACATGAAAACCTATAACGCCACCCTGAAGACGTTTCGTTACCTGGCGGGCTTCTACA
>CAYQRT010000116.1:0-3231 GCA_964419695.1 uncultured Spirochaetaceae bacterium
CCGACCAGGAAAAAAACGAATTCCGCAAGCTGATCCAGGGCACGGTGGAATCGCAGAGTTCCAACCTGTCCATGCTCACCGGCAAGACGGTCATACTGGGAGCGCCCAGCGTTGAGGTGCGTTCCAAGCAGCAGTTTATCGGCGAACTGCCGGGAGAGTTGGTGGAGGTTAAGGTCGATTTCACGGAGGGCCTGGCGGGCGACCACTCGTATATGATCAACACGGAACTGGCCGGCCGCCTCGCCAGCTACATCATGGGGCAGGAAAAGGTCGAACTCAATGAAGCGGCCCTTTCCGGGCTGGCGGAGGCCGTTTCCAACATTTCCGGCGCCACCGCCACCACGTTCGGCAATGTGCTGAACAAGACGGTCATGATCAGCCCGGCCGACTGTCAGAAGATACTCAAGAACAAGATACGCTTCCCCGCCGGGGATAATTTTGTTAAAGTGGAATATCCGCTCTCGATAGAGGGAGAGAAGCCGTCGACCTTGATTGAAATGTACGCTCTCTCCATGGTAAAAGAAATTGTTTCTCTTATAGCGGGAGACGGCATGATGCAAACAGCGGCGCCCGTTAAGGGCAAGCAGATGGAGACGAAGATGGCCAATACGCAGGACTTTTCGCAGATGGGCATGACGGGCGACCAGGGTGCCGGGGACGATATCATGGCCGGACTCGGCAACCTGGGCAACATCATGTCACCGCCCAATGTCCAGTCGGTGCAGTTTCCCAACCTGCAGGGGCAGCCGCCCGCCTCGCATGAAATGGGCAACATCGGTCTGCTCATGGACGTATTCATGGAAATGACCGTCGAACTGGGGCGGACGCGTAAAACGATCAAGGAGATACTGGGGTTCGGTGAAGGCACGATCATCGAACTCGACAAGCTGGCCGGCGAGCCGGTCGACATTCTGGTCAACCATAAATTGATAGCGCGGGGCGAAGTGGTCGTCATTGATGAAAACTTCGGCGTGCGCATCACGGAGATCATCTCCCCGCTCGACCGCATGATCGACCTGAAATAGGCGCGGAGAGAACGGTCGGGAGAGCGGAGCATGGCGGCGAATTCCAGAAAAACAGATGTGCTTCTCGTGAAAAAGGACGCGGTCGCCGGCCGTCAATTCCATTACAGCCGGGACGAACGGTTGGCGCTGAAGGGCGCCGCCGCGGGAAAGGAAATGCAGAAGCGGCAGCGCGTGCGCAAACTGAATACGGCGCTGCTTATCGTTTTAGGCGCGTGCATCGCCGTCCTGGTGTTCGTGTTGTTGTTCAAGTACGTCATGTAACGAGCGGCGTTCCGGAACGCATATATTCCGGACTGAAGAATTGCGTGTGCGACGGGAGTGAGTGAACATGGATCTAGCTAGTTTGATCGGTTCGATTCTGGGTGTCCTCGGCATCTTGGCTGGTATCTTCGCCGGCGGCGCCGACCTGGGAATCTACTTTGAACTGTCCTCGGTGTTCATCACCATCGTCGGTTCCTTCGGCGCGCTCATGATTACCCACCCCCTGCAGCGCATCCTCATGCTGCCGCGCCTGATCGGGTTCGCCTATCGCGGCCGCAAGTTCGAGGAAGAAAAAATCATTTCCCACCTGGTGACCTTTTCCGAGAAAGCACGCCGTGACGGCCTTTTGGCACTGGAAGACGACCTGGACGCCATCGAAGATCCCTTTTTCCGCAAGGGCATCCAGCTGGTCGTGGACGGCACCGATCCCGAAATCATCAAGACCATTCTCTACACGGAACTGAATAAAATTGAAGAACGTCATGAGTCCAATTTTCTGCTGTTCGACGACTGGGGAAAAACGGCGCCCGCCTTCGGCATGATCGGCACCCTCATGGGTCTGGTCGCCATGTTGCGGCGTCTGGAAGACAAGTCCGCCATCGGCCGCGGCATGGCCCAGGCCCTGCTTACCACCTTTTACGGCGCCATTATGGCCTATTTGTTCTTTTTTCCCTTCAAGCGCAAACTGCAGATGAGAAGCGAGGCGGAAACCCTGGTCAAGGAAATCCTGATCGAGGGCGTCCTGTCGATCCAGGCCGGCGACAATCCACGCATCCTGGAAGAAAAACTCTACACCTTCCTGCCGCCGGCCCGCCGCGAGGGACTGCGCGACGAAATGACCAAAGGATAGGAACGGAGAAGGGGATATGGCAAACTTCCGGGGCAGGCGGCGCAAGGGAGGGAAGCATGACGAGGGGGCTCCCCACTGGATGACCAGTTTCGCCGACATGACGAACCTGGTGCTGACCTTCTTCATCATGCTTTACGCTTTTTCGCAGGATTCGGTTAAGCAGCATGAGGCGATTATCGGCGTGGCTTTCCAGGGATTCGGCAGCCAGTCGGGCGGCGCCACCCTGCAGCCGGGACAGATGCTGGACCTGGGCAACAACATTATGTCGTTTCCCTCCACGGAGAAAGGCAAATCCCTGGCGCGCTCCAAGAAGACCGCCCTCTCCATCTTTCAGTATGAAGTTAAAACGAGGAAAGTAAGGGTGACCGAGGACGAACGGGGACTGATCATCTCGCTTTCCTCGGAGCTTTTTTTCGAACCCAGTTCGGCGGATATCAACGTGGAGGATGCCAACGGCGTGCTGCGCAAGGTCGCGAACCTTTTGCAGCATCCGGATCTGGAGGGAAGATATTTCCGGGTGGAGGGGCACACGGACAACATACCCACCGATCCCTCGGGCCCCTACGAGACCAACTGGGAACTTTCCACGGCCCGCGCCAACAACATTCTCCATTATCTGGTGAATCTGGGGGTGGACGAACAGCGCATGCAGGTGGCCGGCCTGGCCGATACCCGGCCGGTGGGGGACAATAATACGGAGGAGGGACGCGCCGTGAACCGGCGCGTTGACATCGTGGTTCTCACCGCAGGGCACCTATGACCGGGCTCAAGAACATCCCCGCCCTGATATGCGCGGTGGCCCTGGCCGCACTCACCGCGGTTTCCTGCAGCAACCGCTTTGACATGAATACGGTGGAGGGTCTGCTCCGCCTGGAAAATCCCACGTACCGTGACCGGCCCGTCCCCCGGAACGTGGTGGACCAACTGGCGCCGCTGGTGGCGGAGTACAAGGCCCGCGTTACGGAATACGCCGCCGACGCCGAGCAATTACAGCTCATGTACAAAAGCATCGCTCAGCACTATCTGGATATCGGATTTTACCAGCAGCAGGTGGAGTACTACCTGGCGCGCGTCAAGGAAAAACGCCGGCCGCCG
>CAYQRT010000116.1:3331-9231 GCA_964419695.1 uncultured Spirochaetaceae bacterium
CCGATCCCGATTACGTGGATGCGCTGTACGGTAAATCGATCATCCTGGTCTATGAAACGGGCCAGCCGGAGGACGCCATCCCCCTCCTGGTGCGCATCATGTCCAAAAATCGCGAGAACATTGACGCCATGTTCGTATTGGCCGCCGCTTACACCATGACGGGTGATTACCGCTCGGCTTTATCGGAGTACGAGAATATAGAGCGCCTTTCCGCCGTTGAGGACCAGAAGAACGCCGCCCGGGAAAATATCGCCCGGTTGAAAAAAATGTTGTAGAAACTGGCTGCGGACACTATTGTACCGACGGATGAAGCGGCAAAAAAAGTTCAGCGCAGGTTGACAGAAATCGTCTATTATGTGATACTATAATAGTAGTTTTTCAAGCTTGATGGGAGGGGAAGCTGAAAAATAGCGTTCGTACTATATTCCCAGGCATTCTATTAATACTCTTTTTGGCGGGCACCCCGGGGTTTATAAGTGCCCAGGATAACCCGACGCCCACGCCGTCCCCGACCGCGGAAGATGGCCCGCGTAACGTGCTCAATGAGGCGTATCCGGGAGAGGGGGGCACGCCGGCCGCGCCTCAAGCTAATTCGGCCGCCGGCCAGACGGATAATGAGCCGGTGGCGGTGGTCAATACCTGGGACTTCGTCAGCATGATCCTGGGGTTGCTGGTGGTCGTGGCCATCATCTATCTCATCTTCTATTTCCTCAAAAAGGGAATGGGCAAACGAATCGTGGAAAATGAACTCATCAAGGTGCTGGGGTCGCGCGTGTTGAGCGGATCCAAATCGCTCCACCTGGTGGATGTGGGCGGGAGCCTTTACCTGATCGGGTCGGCCAATGACTCGGTGACCCTGATCTCGGAAATCAGCCAAAGAGAGGCCAAGGACGCCCTGCTTGTGGCCGCGGCCCAGACCAAGGATACCCGGCCGCCGCGGTTCCTGGACGTCATCACCAATGTTTTCAAACCGGGAACCAAGAAGCAGCTGGAGATCAACGAAAGCATCGAATTCATGAAGAAACAGAGGAGCCGACTGAATAAATTCAAACAATGATGGACTGGGTCCGTAAGGGACCGGTGAGTCCGTGTAATAAACCTGGGAGGGGACATTGACCAAGAAAGTCGTGCTCATCATCGTGATGGGACTCGTCGGCTGCACGACCGCTCTGTTCGCGCAGCAAGCCGACCAATCGCTGGCTATACCGTTCGTAGACATCGGCGTACGCAACGCCGCCAATAACAATGAAGTGGCGCTTTCGCTGCAGATCCTGCTGTTGTTGTCGGTCCTCTCGCTGGCGCCCTCACTCATCGTACTTTGCACCGCCTTCCTGCGCATTTCCATCGTGTTCGATTTCATCAAGCGCGCCCTCTCCCTGCAGCAGGTGCCGCCCAACCAGGTGCTCATGGGCATCGCCCTGTTTTTAACCCTGTTCATCATGTGGCCGACGTTCGACCAGATGTACCAGAAGAGTTTCAAGCCGTTCGCCGAGGGCAAATCCAACCTGGAGACCATGTACCAGGAGGCGGAAAAGCCGATCAAGAATTTCATGTGGCGGCAGATGGGCACGGACTATGGGAACGTGGAATTATTTCTGCGCATGGGCAATTACCCCAAACCCGCCACCAAGGGGGACGTGCCCATTCATGTCCTTATACCGGCTTTCGTCCTTCACGAGCTGACCGTGGCCTTCAAGATAGGCATCATGCTTTTCATACCATTCATAGTCATCGACATGGTAGTGGCGTCCACGCTCATGTCCATGGGCATGATCATGCTGCCGCCGGTCATGATTTCCATGCCGTTCAAACTGGTGCTCTTTGTGCTTGTGGACGGCTGGGGTCTGATTACCATGCAGCTGGTGCGAAGTTTCGGGTAAGGAAGCGTGAGGGGGAGGAGAGAATTATATGAGTATGGGAACGGCCGTCAACCTGTTGCGGGGCGGCGTCATGCAGACGCTCATCATCGCCGGGCCGCTGCTTTTGGTAGGCCTCATCGTGGGGTTGATCATTTCAATTATTCAAGCCACCACGTCGATCCAGGAACAAACCCTCACCTTCGTGCCCAAGATAGCCGCCATCTTGGGGGCCCTCATGCTGTTGGGGCCGTGGATCCTCACGTCGCTGCGGGAGTTCACCATCAGGCTTTTTTCACAGATAGGCAACATGCCGTAGGGAAAGGGGTGACGCATCGAAGTCCTGGCTTCCAACTTCCAGATCTACCTCGTGATCTTTGTCAGGGTGGTGGCGATCGTGGAGATCGCGCCGCTTTTGTCCTCGGGCGCCATCCCCCAGCCGGCCAGCTTGGCGGCCAAGATCGGCCTGGCGCTGTTCACGACCATTATCATCTTTCCCTGGGTCAAGAGCCTGGGGTACCCCATCCCGGAAAACATCGTGGATTATTTTCTGGTGGTGGTGGGGGAAGCCCTGATCGGCATCATCATCGGCTTTTTCATGGCCATCATCTACATGATCTTCCAGGTGGGGGGGCAGTTCTTCGCCTTCCAGATGGGCTTCGGCGCCTCCTCGGTCTTCGATCCCCTGGCCCAGGTGGAAGTACCGCTCATCGGCCAGTACCTGAACGTACTGGCCATGCTGGTCTTCGTGTCCATCGGAGGCCTGCAGAAAATATTCGTTTCCGGGATTTACAACTCGTTCCAGACGGTACGGGTGGCGGCCCTGGTATCGGGACGGGATTACCTGATGCGTTTTTTTCTCGGCAGCATGGGAAAACTCTTCGAAAACGCTTTAACCATATCCTTTCCCATTCTGGGGACGCTCTTCCTCATTTCGGTCTGCATGGGGCTGATGGCCAAGGCCGCCCCCCAGATGAACCTGCTCATGATGGGATTTCCCGTGTCCATCACCGTGGCGTTCCTTTTTCTCTTTCTGCTCATACCTTTTCTGGCGGACATCGCCGCGCGGCTTATCGACGCCGGGTTCCGGGAACTTTCCGGAGTCTACGGAGCGCTTTCGGGAGGCGCACCATGAACGAAACGTGCCGGCGGGTGCAATGGGATGAAGGGACACGGGTCGCCTGGCCGCCCGTCGGTCGGGGGACCGCCTCGCTTTGGCGCAGGATGCACCTGCAGTGGTTCGCGGCCGAGGATGAAGGCCGCACCGAGGAGCCGACCGAACACAAAATCAAGAAGGCACGCGAAGAGGGCCGGGTCGCCAAGTCCCAGGAACTCAACGCGGCGGTTATCCTCATTTTGGGCATGGGCGCGCTCGGCATTCTTTCCTCGAACATCCTGGAGACCTTCATCTCCATGATGCGTTTCTTCTTCGACCGGGCGGCGGAAACCGCCATGCTGGAGAACGGCGCCGCGGTCAAGGCCTTTTTCGATTTCCTGGTGCGCCTGACCGCGCCCATCATGCTTCTGGTATTCATCGTCTCCATTGTCATCAACATCATCCAGGTGGGATTTCTTTTTACGGTCAAGCCGGTGGTACCGGACTTCACCAAAATCATCCCCCGCTTCGGACGGTATTTCAAGCGGGCCCTCTTTTCGGCCGAGGCGGGATTCAACCTGCTCAAAGCCATCGCCAAGGTGGCGGTCATCGCGTTGGTGGCCTTTTTGAATATTCAGGCGGAGTTCACCAAGCTCGTCAACCTGCTGCACGTGCATTTCTTTCAGGCGTTCAGTTTCACGGCCCAACTTGTCTTCCGGATAGTCCTGGAAACCGGGATCATCATGCTGGTCATCTCGATCCTGGATTACGTCTTCGTGAAGCGACGCTTCCGCGAACAGCTGAAGATGTCCAAGCAGGAGGTGAAGGAAGAGCGGAAGATGTACGAGGGAGACCCCCTTATCCGTTCCCGCCTGCGGGAACGGATGCGTGAAATCCTCTTCCGCAACATGATGAAAGCCGTGCCCAAGGCGGACGTAGTCATCACCAACCCGACCCATTTCGCGGTGGCCCTGGAGTGGGACCGGATTTCCATGGTGGCGCCCACGGTGACGGCCAAGGGGGCCGATCACGTGGCCGCCCGCATCAAGGCCGTGGCGGCAGAACACGGTGTCCCCGTGGTGGAAAACAAGCCGCTGGCGCGTGCGCTCTATGACGACGTGGACCTGGGAGACGCCATCCCGGACAAATTCTACGAGGTCCTGGCCACCATCCTGGCACAGGTGTACAAGCTGAAAGGAGAGAAGTCCGCCGCCGTCTCCTAGAGACGACGGCGGGGCGGAGATAGTATGGCGGACGCACAACGGGTATTCGGATTTCTCACGCGAACCAGAAGCGACGTGGTGATCGCGATCTTCGTGATCGTCATCGTCGCCATGCTCATCATCCCCTTGCCGGACTTCATGCTCGACGTCTTCATGGCCCTCAACCTGTTGATGAGCCTGCTGGTCATTCTCATCGTTCTTTTCACCAAGCGCACTCTGGATTTCTCCGTATTTCCCACGTTGCTTCTCATTGTAACGGTCTTTGGCCTGGCGCTCAACGTTTCGTCCACGCGCCTCATTTTGTCACAGGGCGCCCAGTTTAACGGACTTATGATCCGCGGGTTCGGACAGTTCGTAACGGGGGCGTCGGGGCTGGAGGGGCTGGTCATCGGCGTCATCATATTTATCGTCATCATCGCCGTCCAGTTCGTGGTCATCACCAAGGGCGCCACGCGCGTGGCCGAAGTGGCGGCCCGCTTCACCCTGGACGCCCTGCCCGGCAAACAGATGTCCATCGAAGCCGAATATAATTCCGGGCTCATCACGGAGGAGGAGGCCACCCGCCGCAAGCACGACATCCAGCGAGAAGTGGACTTTTACGGGGCCATGGACGGTGCCTCCAAGTTCGTCTCGGGCAACGTCAAGGTCGGTATTTTTATCACCCTGATCAACATGGTGGGAGGGCTGATCGTGGGCATGACCCTGCACGGAGAACCCTGGGAGCTGGCCTTTAACACGTATATCTCCTTGACCATCGGCGACGGTCTCATCACCCAGCTGCCGGCGCTCTTGATCTCCACGGCCACCGGCATCATCGTCACCCGGTCGGTATCGGACGCCACGTTCGGCAAGGACATGTCCACCCAGTTCGCCCGGCAGTCCACGCCGTACCTGGTGGGTGCGGCCTTTCTCTTCATCATGGGCTTCCTGCCGGGCTTTCCGACCATTATTCTCTGGATACTCGCGGTCGGTATCGCCGCCCTGGGCCTGACGCTTTCGCGCCGCAATATGGCCAGGGAGGAAAAGGAAAAACTGAAGGAGGCGGGCGCGCGGGAAAAGGAGGCGGCGCCGGAAGTATCGCCGGTCGTGCCGCTTGATCCCATCTCCCTGGAACTGGGATACGGGCTCATTCCGCTGGTGGACAAAGAGCACGGCGCCGAACTGCTGGACCGCATCACGCGTATCCGGCGCGAAGCCGCCCTCGATCTGGGGCTGGTCGTGCCGCGCATCCGTATCATCGACAACATGCGCCTGGAACCGCCCGAGTACTGCTTCAAGATCAAGGGCGTGGAAGTGGGCCGGGGCAAGATCCGCATGGGGCAGTATTTAGCGATCAACCCCGCCGGGGAGAAGGAAGAGATCCCGGGCGAGGACACGCGCGAGCCCACCTTCGGCCTGCCCGCGCGTTGGATCGCGGAAGAACACCGGGAGCGGGCCGAACAGCTCGGCTACACCGTGGTGGACCCGCCATCCATCATAGCCACGCACCTGACCGAGATCATCAAGAAGAATTCCTCGCAGATCCTGGGGCGCCAGGAAGTGCAGTCCATACTCAATACGCTCAAGACGGATTACCCGGCGGTGGTGGAGGACGTGGGCAAGGTCATCGGCACCGGCGAGATACTCAAGGTGCTGCAGGCGCTCCTGGAAGAACGGGTGTCCATCCGCAACATCGTGGTCATCCTGGAAACCCTGGCCGACTACGCGCCCGTTACCAAGGACATC
>CAYQRT010000117.1:0-9188 GCA_964419695.1 uncultured Spirochaetaceae bacterium
CAGGAATTCGCAATTTTCTGCTCAAAAAGCCCTCAAGAAGTTGTGTATCAGGACATCCTTGATTATACGTCGTTTCTGACTGAGGTACGTCATTACCACGCCTCCAGTTTAAACCTCGCCATCAGCGCGCTAAAATTCTATTATGGACGTATTCTTCAGAAATCATTTGTACTGGAAAAAAAGCGGCCCAAAAAAGACAGGCGTCTTCCCAAGGTTCTTAATCAAGAGGAAGTGGTTGGTATTCTGGGTTCACTTTCCAATCTCAAACACCGCTTGCTGCTTTATCTTGCATATTCGGGAGGACTACGGGTCAGCGAAGTCGTCCGCCTTCGCCTGGCGGATTTTGATCGCCAACGACGGGTCATCCATATCCGGCGCGCCAAAGGTAGAAAGGATCGGTACACCCTGCTCTCGGAGAAATCTTATAAGCTGCTCCAGGAGTATCTGATCGCCTTTAAGCCCGAGAACTGGCTTTTCCCGGGCCAGGGCTTCGATCGACCCCTCTCCACCCGCACCGCGGAGAAGATTTTCAAGAACGCCTGCCGGGAGGCGGGCATTGCGAAGGATGTTTCCATCCATTGCCTCAGGCACAGCTTTGCAACGCATCTTCTGGAGGGCGGGACGGACATCCGCTACATCCAGGAGTTGTTGGGGCACGCGCACACCAAGACCACGGAGATCTACACTCACGTGGCTAAAAGGGATTTTCTGCGCATGAAAAGCCCTTTGGATCGTCTCGAAACGGATGCGCTGTAGTTGCCGGCTCATTCCGGACGGCTGCGGTCCGCCCTCGCCTTTCCCCACAGGCCGTCGGTGCAGAGTTTTCCGGCGGCCAGGGCCAGGACCACGCCCGCTATCTCATCGGCAATGTAGTGCTGGCGGACAAACAGGGTGGAGAGCACCACGCCCAGGGCGATGGCGGCAGCGATAACGGCGATGACGGCGGTGAACGCCTTTTTATGGAGGAGTGCGTAGCGGTACCAGATATAGGCGACGGCCGTGGTGACCGCCGCGTGCAGGCTGGGAAAGCAATTGAAGGAGGTATCCGACCGGTAGTAATCGTACATCACCTGGGAGAAAAAGTCCGGGCGCGGGTGGGCCAGGAGCTCCACGCGGTACCAGTGGGTGGAAACCGGGAAGAATATGTAGATAACGACCGCCGCGGCATTGATGAGCACCAGCATCCAGCTCAAGGCGTAACCGCGTGCCGGGTCCACAAAGGCGAAGTATAGCATGGTAATGATGGTCGTGCCGTAGAAGAGGTACACGTAGAAAACTGCCATCTCCGGCACAAAGGGGATCAGATTGTCCAGGCCCCCGGACAGGACATCCAGGCGGAAACCCGTGCCCTCCGGGTACAGTGACCCGGTCCAGTTGTAGAGGAGTGTATTGAGGATAAGATAGAACACCACCAGCATGAGGATGAGGTTTTCGATCATGTAGGTCAGGCGGCGGGACCAGGCGCTGGTCTGTCCCTGGAAAAATATTTTCTCCACCAGGTTCTGGAAAAGATTGTGCGGTATGGACAGGATGGACATTGTCGCCCCCTTGCGGAGTGGTGGATCATTCCATCATAGCGCGGGGGTAACAACAGGTCAATTCACGGTCGTCAGCTTCCGCACCAATAGCGTCACGCCGAAGACCAGCGCGTTGACCAGCACGATAGTGGCGCCCGGAGGGAGCGGAAAGAAGAACGATAACGTGACGCCCGCCAGCACGGAGAGGAGGCCGATGGCCCCGGACATGGCGAGCGCGGCGCGGAAGGAACGGGCCAACTGCAGAGCGGTGGCCGCTGGGAAGATCACCAGCCCGGTGACAAGTACGGCGCCGGCCGTGCGTACGCCCAGCACCACGGTCACGCCGGTGAGTACGGCTAGAAGGTCTCCCAGGAGTCTCGTTTTACGGCCCGAGACGCGGGCAAAGTCCTCGTCGTAGGCGATGACGAACAGGTCCGATTGGAAAAGGGCCATGGCGCCCAGCACGATTGCGGCGAGAATGCCGGTCAGGATGAGTTCGCCCGGCCCCACGGCCAGGATGCTGCCCACCAGGTAGCTGTAGAGATCCTGGCTGAATCCCCCGGCGCTGGCAAAGAGAATCCCCAGGGCCAGGGAGGCCGCGGAGACCAGGCCCACGGCCATGTCGCCGTGCACCGCGGCCCGTCGTGACAAGCGCATGATGAGCAGGGAGCTGATGGCGGCCAGGGGCACGGCCACGATCATCGGCGTCAATCCCAGGAGCAGGGCCAGGCCCACGGCCGCGATGGAAGAGTGCGCCAGGCCCTCGCCGATCATGGCGTGGCGCCGTAATACCAGAAAAACGCCCAGCACCGAGCAGCAGATACCCACCAGGCCGCCGGCCATGAAGGCCCGCTGCATGAAATCGACCGAAAGCATGTCCAGGAATTCGGTCATTCGTCACACTCCCCGCGGCCATGGACGTCATGTCCCCTGCCGAAGTAGTGTTCCTCTTCCAGTTCCCGGTACCGTTCGATCGGGCCGAAGTAACGCACGGCCCGGTCCATGAAAAGGATCTTTTGCGCGTATCCTGAGAGGTGGTGGGTGTCGTGGGTGACCACCACCACCGTGGCGCCGTTCTTCTCCCGGATGCCCGCCAGTGTCTTGAAGAAGCACATGCGGGTACTGGGATCCAGGGCGCCGGTTGGTTCGTCCAGCATAAGGATGGCCGGGCTGCCCACCAGAGCGCGCGCCAGGTGTGTTCGTTGCTGCTGGCCTCCGGAGAGGCGCCCTACCCGCTTGTCCGCCAGGTCCTCTATGGAGAGGAGGGCCAGCGCCCGGCCCACGGCTTCCCGGTCCGCGGGGGTCGGCCGGCGGCGCCACGAACGGCGGGGCGGGAGACCCGACGCCACCACTTCGCGAACCGTGGCCGGAAAGAGGGGATCGGCCCAACTGGAGCGCTGGGGCAGATAGCCGATGCGCGCCCCGGCCGGACTGAAGGTGACGGTCCCCGCGTCCTTGTCGAGCAGTCCCAGCATGGCGCGCAGAAGCGTGGTCTTGCCCCCGCCGTTGGGGCCCACCACGGCCAGAAATTCTCCCTGTTCCAGGGTGAAGGAAACGTCGGAAAGAATGGTGACGCCGCCGTAACTCACGCGGAGTCCGGCGATGGTGATGGCGGTCATGCTGCTCCTTGGCCCGGCTCGATGAAGTATCCGGCGGATCATGCCGTGGTGTTCCGCATAAGCCGGTGCGATATGTGCGGATACCGCGACGTTCTCTTGACCTTACCAGATCGCGGGCACTCGTGCAATTGCGTAAGCCGTCGGCGTCGTTCTCTTGACCGCCGCCCGGTAATGGCATTAGGCTTATGGCACATGACCGACATTAAACCGGGAACCCGCATCGCCGGACGCTACACAATTCGCCGTCCTCTGGGCGGCGGGGGAAACGCCAGTACCTGGCTGGCCGCCGACGCGGCCGCGGGCCGCGACGTTGTGCTCAAGGTCCTCTTCGTACAAGACCTCGCCGAATGGAAGACGCTCGATCTTTTCCAGCGGGAAGCCGAAGTGCTGCGCTCACTCGATCATCCCCTCATCCCCGATTATGTGGACCACGGTGAGACGGAGACGAACGGCGTCCTCCTCCGCTATCTGGCCCAGGAATACGCTGACGGAGACGATCTCCATACACTGGTCGGAAAAGGCCGGCGGTTTTCGGTGGACGAAGTCCGTCGGATGCTCGTAGAACTTCTGGGCGTGCTGGAATACATCCACGACCTCCGTCCCCCGCTTTTACACCGTGACATCAAACCGGAGAACATCGTCTTGGACCGATCGGGCCGAACGTATCTGGTGGATTTCTCGGCGGCGGGCGCGGTCCGGTCCACGGCCGCGGAAGCGGGGCGCTCGGACACCTTTGTGGGCACCGCGGGGTATATGCCTCCGGAACAGTACTACGGCCGGGGGTTTCCCCAGTCGGACCTCTTCTCCCTGGGCGTCACCATGGTCTTTCTTCTCACCGGCCGGGAACCGGCGGAGATGGAGTTGGCCGGCGGCCGGCCGGACCTGTCGGGCCTGGCCTCCCTGCCCGCCGATCTCCGTGAACTTGTGGAAGTCTGCACCGCGCCGGGCTGGAGCGATCGTCCCGCTTCCGCCCGCCGCGCCCGTGAACTTCTGGAGCGTTCTTCGCAGGTCAAAGAGACCGCGGCCGACGACGCCTTGATCGGCACCCTGCGGACAGGCCCCAGCCATACCCTCTTCCGCCGTCACCTCACCACGGAGGCGCCCTTTCCCCCCGGCAAAGACGGCCTGCCCTTTCTCGTTCACCTGCTGGAACGGGCATTCATCTCCCGGGGGACGACGCACCATGGACCGGACGAGCACACCCTGTCATGGATCGGCGACGCCGCCCCCTCCGTGACGGTGTGCGCCCGGCGCCGATCGTCCGCGCTGCGGCTGGACATAACGCAACCCGCCCTGTCCGTGGGCCTGCTGGTCATGGTCGGCGTGTATTGCGTCTTCATGTCCGGACTGTTTTTCAGCGCCTTCCCCTGGCTGACCGGTCTGATCCCCATTTTGACCGCGTGGGGGGAACCGACCCTCGTTCACTGGGCCGTGTTGGCGGCCGCTCTGTTCGCGGTGTACGCCGTCATTACCTGGTTCTTCCGCCGCGCCCGGCTGCGCCGCGCGGCCCGGCGGTTGGTGCGGCTGCTGGACGCGCTGCCCCGGCAAAAGAAAACCCCGGCTTACACGGAACTTCTGGCGCAGCCGTCTTTCATAAACGAAGGACGACCGCGCCACCTCCCGGGCGCCGACATCCGCTGCCGGCTTTCCTGCAAGTGGCGGCTGCGGCGCGGCGGCGACCGATCTTCCCGGAGTACAATTGAAGCCGCGCTGGAGCGGGTCATGGCGAAGAAAGAGGGGGATATTTCAGAAGTGGGTCTGGGATTGCGCTGGATACACAAGAAATCCGCCTGGACCGTCACCTTCACGCCGCGTCCCTCGGGGACCGACATTGAAGTGGCGGTCGACCGCCGATCGTACGGTTCGTTTTACGCCGTCGGTCTTTTTCTATTCACGTTCCTAGGGGCCCTGCTTGTAAACGGCATGCAGGAGGGAATACGGGAAACGGGCGGGGTGGCGTTTCCCTTCGGCTTTTTTGCGTGCCTGGCCGCTCCCCTCCTGGGACAGTTGTGCAACGCCCTCCTCTGTCTTTTTCACCGGCTCCGCGCCCGACGCCTGGTACGCTTGCTCGTTCGTGAACTGGAGGATGCGGGGGAATAAGCAGGCGGCCGGCCGCACGGCGGAATACATTACGCACGCCGTCAGCTGGGGGTAAGCGTTTCAGGGCCCGAACAGGCCGGGATCGGTTTTGAGTTTGGCCAGGTTGTCGCGCATGATGGAAATGTAGGTGACCCCGGCGGCCAATTCATCCGCGGACACGTTGTGCGCCGCGTGGAGCATCACCAGACGGCCGTCCACCGAGGCGGCCAGGGTCCGGGCCACCAAGGGGTCGATCCCCTCGCCGTGGTAGATCACGGACAAGTGCAGTTTCTCCATCATGACCTTGAGTTCCACCAGTTTGCGCGCCTGCGGTTCAGCCTGGGGCGAAAAGCCTGAGTAGGGCGAGACGAAGGTGAGTCCGTAGCGCTGGCCGAAATACCCGAAGGCGTTGTGTCCGCCGTAAACAAGGGTACTGCTTTTGCGGCCGGCCAATCCTTCCCGTATCTCCCGGTCCAGGGCTGCCAGCGCGGCGCGGTATTGTCCGGCCCGCTCCCGGTACAGCGCGGTGTGTGCCGGATCGAACCCGATCAGGGCCTGCTCGATATTATCCGCGGCCGTCGCCAGGCGCGTGGGGTCCAGCCAGAAATGCGGATCGACCGGCCCGTGATCGTCAGTCGCCTGGCCGTGGTCCTCCTCGGCGGCGGTCAGGAGGTCGATGCCCCGCGTGGCGTCCACCACGGTCAGGGTGGGGCCGCCCACGGACTTCAATACCCGTTCGGCCCACGGTTCCATGAGTCCGCCTGTATAGATAAAGAGCCGGGCGTTCTTCAGGCGCAGCATGTCGCGGGCCGACGGTTCGTAGGTGTGGGGTTCGGTACCCGGGGGCGTGAAGAGCGCGGCCGTGATCGCCTCCCCGCCGATCTGCCGCGCCGCGTCATAGAGGACAAAGATGGAACAGACCACGCTCGGCTTGCCCGACGCATCGGCCCCGCGCCCCGGACAGGAAGGAAGGAAGAGAACGAAGATGAAGAATAAAAGACTCATCCCCTTGCGCATTGTATAACCCTTTCTATTACTAAAATCGTTCGCCCATCCTATTCCGTGAACTGCTCTCCGTCAACACCGGTTCTTGCGCAAACCCGGAGGGGGACCGCCAAGGGTACCAAGGCCGACATTGACGATTGCGGTCCGGACCGCTATAGTGAAAGGCCTATGAAGAAGCAGCCCCCTCCCGAGATGAGCACCGGTCTCCCCGAACTGGATGAGGTCTTCAAGGGAGTCATTCCCGGGGACAACATTGTCTTCCAGGTGGACGACCTGGAAGAGTACCTGCCCTTCGTCCATCCCTTTGTCGCCTGCGCCAAGGAACAGAAACGGCCGCTTATTTACTTCCGCTTCGCCGACCACCCGGAGATCCTTGCCTCCGAACCGGACACCCACGTCTACCGGCTCGATCCCAATGAGGGCTTCGAAGTCTTCATCTCCGCCATCTTCGACGTGATCGAGCAGTTCGGCAAGGGCGCCTGTTACGTCTTCGACTGCCTCTCCGACCTGACCGCCGACTGGTACTCCGACCGCATGCTGGGCAATTTCTTCCTGCTCACCTGCCCCTACCTCTACGAGTACGAAACGGCCACCTACTTCGCGCTCCTGCGCAACCACCACATGGCCGTGGCCACCACCGCCATTCACTCCACCGCCCAGGTGGTGGTGGACGTCTTCCGGCAGGACCGGACCATCTACCTCCATCCGCTCAAGGTATTCGAGCGGCACTCGGAGACCATGTACCTCCTCCACCGCTGGGAGGCCGGCGCCTTTACTCCCGTACAGCGCAGCGCGGTGATCTCGGAGATTTTCGCCTCCGTGCCCCAGTCCTGGCTCGACTTCACCCTGCAGGAAGCCGACGTCTGGACCAAGAACTTTTTCAAGGCCCACGAGCTGCTTAAGCATAAGAAGACCGGCGCTCCGACCGCGGGTTCGGCTACGGCCGCCGGGACGGAGGAGACCAAATTACTTCACCAGCTGCTCTACATGACCATCACCCATGAACCGCGCCTGCTGGAGCTGGCCAAACGATATTTCACCCTGACCGACCTGATCGCCGTGGGCAAGCGGCTCATCGGCACCGGCCGCATCGGCGGGAAATCGGCCGGCATGCTTCTGGCGCGCGCTATCCTCATCTCCTCCGACCCCGCCTGGCGGAACCTGCTTGAGACGCACGACTCGTTCTTCATCGGCTCGGACGTCTTTTACACCTATCTCATTCAGAACCGCGCCTGGTGGTACCGGCGCCAGCTCATCAAGGGCGAGATCCCCCTCACCTCGTCGGAGGAAGTGCGGACGCGTCTTCTGGAGGGCGTGTTCCCCGACGAGATCGTCTCCCAGTTCAAGGAGATGCTCGAGTATTTCGGCCAGTCGCCCATCATCGTCCGTTCCTCCAGCCTCCTGGAGGACGCCTACGGCAACTCCTTCTCCGGAAAATATGAAAGCGTCTTCTGCGCCAACCAGGGCGCGCCGGGGGAGCGGCTTGAATCCTTCATGAACGCCGTGCGCACGGTCTACGCCAGCACCCTCACCTATGAGGCCCTGGCCTACCGCGCCCACCGCGGCCTGATGCAGAGCGACGAACAGATGGCGCTGCTGGTCCAGCGCGTCTCCGGCGTGCGGTATGACAAGCTTTTCTTCCCGGAACTGGCCGGTGTGGGTTTCTCCTACAATCCCTACGTCTGGTCGCGCGAGATCGATCCGGCCGCCGGGCTCATCCGGCTGGTCTTCGGCCTGGGCACCCGGGCCGTGGATCGCCACGACGACGACTACACGCGCGTCGTGTCGCTGTCCGCGCCGTTGCGGAGGCCGGTGGCCGAACTGGCCGACGCGCAGAAATACGCCCAGCGTCGCTTGGACCTGCTCGATCTGGAGGCCAACAGCCTGGCGGAGCGTGAATTCCAGGACGTGGCCGGCCGGGCGGCCGGTTTGCCGGTCGACCTCTTCGCCACCCTGGACCGGGACAGGGAACAACGCGCCCGGGAACTCAAGCTGAAAAACGTCTATCCCTATGTCCTCACCTTCGACCGGCTCCTCACCCAGACCGATTTCATCGAAACCATGAAGCGCCTGCTCGCCACGCTGCAGGTCGCCTACCGCTATCCGGTGGACGTGGAGTTCACCGCCAATTTCTCGGGTCCGGCCGACTACCGCGTCAACCTGCTCCAGTGCCGGCCCTTCCAGACCAAGGGCGATCTGGTTTCCCTGCCCCTGCCCAAGGACATCCCGGCGGAGAAAATAATCCTCAAGACCAAGGGGCCGATCATCGGCACGTCGCTGGCCGAGGGCGTGGAACGCATCATTTACGTGGTGCCGGAAGCGTACGCCCGCCTGCCCCAGACCAAGGCCTACGAACTGGCGCGGCTCATCGGCCGGCTCACCCACCTCAAGGCGGAGGCGGACGCGGGTGCGGAACACACCATCGTCCTGATCGGCCCGGGACGCTGGGGCACCACCACGCCCGCCCTGGGCGTGCCGGTGAACTTCTCGGAGATCAACACCGTCAAGGTGATCTGCGAGGTGGCCAAGATGCACGCCGGCCTGGTGCCCGACGTATCGCTCGGTACGCACTTTTTCAACGACCTGGTGGAAGCAGATATCCTCTACCTGGGCGTCTACCCGGACCGGGAAGACTACGTCTATAACCAGGATTTTCTCGAGAACGCGCCCAGCCGGCTCACCGAACTGCTTCCGGACGCGGCCGCCTGGGACAATGTGCTGCGCGTGATCGATCCCGGACGCCAACGCAGCCTCAATCTTTCCGCGGACGCGGTGGAACAGGAAGCGGTCCTTTACCTGGGATAATCCCACATTATTCTCCTATATTTGCACATTTTTTCAGCACAATACAGACATTTCCTGTCGAACAGGTAGGAAATTGCTGAAAAAGCGATTCAAAAAGACTTTTTTCAAAAGTAACGGCAATGACTTGCCATTGAACGCTTTTTGTGATTTGATATTTCGGTAA
>CAYQRT010000118.1:0-9174 GCA_964419695.1 uncultured Spirochaetaceae bacterium
CGCAAGAGTGAAGCCAAAAATCCGGCGATGGTGGCGTCGCCCGCGCCCGTGGTGCCCGCCACCGTGACCCGGAAACACGGCGCCCACAGTTTGCGGTCCGCCCAAGCCGCGGGATCGGCCGGCCGGGCGCGGCCCGCCTTCTCAAGGCGTGTCCGGCCGGCGGTGCGCAGATACAATCCGCGATCCCCCAATTTCAGTCCCACGATACCCGCGCCCAAACCGAGCAGTTCCCGGCTCAAACCGGACAATAAAGGCGGTTCAAGCGCGGCATGGAGTCCGCACTGCCGTCGGGAAAATCTTTCATAGTCATCCCGGCGCAGCATGAAGAGGATTTCCTCCACGCTGGGCATGAAGACATCGACATACGGGAGTACAGCGGCCAGGATACGTTGCCAATCGGCCCGGCCGCCGTCCGTTTCCGGATCGGGCAGGGTCAGGTCCAGGGACGTGGTGACGCCGGTCTCACGCGCACGGCGGAAGATCTCGGCCAATTCACGACCCTCCTGATCATACATGCGGCGCATGACCGGCGGATACCCGAAATGAAAGACACGTGCGCCGTTCAGGTCCGCCCAGGGAATATCTTCCGAACCGAACGTGTCGTTAGCGCCGGGGCAGTGGAAAAAGATACGGTCCACGCCGGGCGGACTCATAATCACGGTATAAGACGTATCCGCTTGCGGGTCCACGACCAGGCCGTCTTTATCGTCCGCCCCGGAGACGATTTCACGCAGGGCCCGGCCGAAGAGGTCATCCCCCACTTTACCCACCAGACGTGACCGGATGCCCAGCCGGCGCAGGGCCAGGCCCGTGTTGGAGACGGGCCCGCCCGATGAGAAGGCCGCCGGTCCGGTCTGTACCAAGCGGCCGGGGGTGAACATGGTCTCCGGCTTGATCGCGGATGAACTCAGGTCGGGGATGATGTCCAGGCAGATGTGTCCGGCCACTACGGCGTCATAAGACTCAGTCATGATGAAACGAGTGTACCATGGAATCCGGTGACGCGCCTATCGACCGGCTGTTACGGTGATCCTTGCTGCGATGAATCAACAAGGTCCGCTTCTTCGGGAAACGAAAGAATGAATTCCTTGATCTCGTCCCGGACACGCCGGTAGTGCGCTGCTATTTCCTCATCGCTGGCGGCGTTTTGCGCCAGACGGGGAGGATCATCGAAACCCCGGTGTATCACTTTGGTTTTAGCCGGAAAGTACGGGCAGGTTTCGTGCGCGCGGTCGCAAACCGTGACCACGTAATCAAAGCGGCGGCCGGCCAGGTCCCCCACCGTCTTGCTCCGGTGGCTGGAGATGTCGATGCCGATTTCAGACATCACCCGGACGGCGTGAGGGTTGAGGCCGTGCCGTTCAATGCCCGCGGAGTACGCCTCCACCCTGCCGCCCAGAAAATGACGGCACAGTCCCTCCGCCATCTGGCTGCGGCAGGAATTTCCCGTGCAAAGAAAAAGCACTTTCGGTTTATATGCCATACCTCACTCCCTTTTCATTATAATGATGAGGGTACGTATGGAATATCACCTGAATATGGATATCATGTTTATTTTCCGTTAAGAAATAATTAATGCTATCCCGAAATCCGCGCTAGCGGCTGATCATGGCGTCGCGTTGGGGACCCACCGAGACCCATTTTATCGGAACCTCGATCAATTCCTCTACACGCCGCACGTACGCCTGCGCGTTGGCGGGCAGGTCTTCAAACTTCCGGATGGAGGAGATGTCGCTTTTCCAGCCGGGAAGGGTTTCATAGACGCCCGTGGCGCGATCCAACACCGCCGGATTGGGAAAATTCCGTGTCTGTTTTCCGTCCACCTCGTAATCGGTGCAGATTTTAATCTCATCCAGGTACCCCAGGGCGTCCAGTATGGTCAGGACCACCTCGGTCGCCCCCTGCACCCGGCAGCCGTAGCGCGTAGCCACCCCGTCGAACCAGCCCACCCGGCGCGGCCGCCCGGTGGTGGCGCCGTATTCGCCCGAGTCGCCGCCGTGCTTGCGCAGTTCCTCTCCTTCATCGCCGAAAAGTTCCACGGTAAAAGGTCCGGTGCCCACGCAGGATGAATAGGCCTTGACCACGGTCACGATGCGGGTCACCTGGTAGGTGGGCACGCCCGCGCCCACGGGCACAAACCCGGCCAGGGGTGATGACGACGTGGGAAAGGGATAGATACCGTGGTCCGGATCGCGCAAGGCGCCCAGCTGGCCCTCGGCCAGAATGTTCTTGCCCGCGGCCAGGGCCTCGTGCATGAGGGCCGTGGTGTCCGTAATCATGGGTTCGATGCGCTTGCCATCGGCCATGAGGATACTCACGTACTCATCCACGTTCAATTTCGGCTTATGATAGAGGTGTTCGAAGAGCACGTTCTTGATGGCAAAGGACTGTTCCAGCCGGGCGCGCAGGCGCTTTTCACTGAACAGATCCGCCACCTGCACCCCGATCTTGGCGTACTTGTCCGAATAAAACGGCGCCATGCCCTTCTTGGTGGAACCGAACTTGCGGTCGGCCAGGCGCTCTTCCTCGTATTCGTCCAAAAGCAGGTGGTAGGGCGTCACCACCTGGGCGCGGTCGGAGATGCGCACGGTGGGCCTCGGGATGCCGCGTTCCTGCAAGCCCTCCAGTTCCTTGAGCAGGGCCGGAATATTGAGGGCCACGCCGGGCCCTATCACGTTGACGGTATGGGGATAGAACACGCCCGCGGGCAGCAGGTGAAGCACCGACTTGCCGAAGTCGTTGATGATGGTGTGGCCCGCGTTGTTGCCGCCCTGGAAACGGACGACCACGTCGGCCCGGGCGGCCAGAAAATCCGTGATCTTGCCCTTGCCCTCGTCGCCCCAGTTGGCGCCCACGATCGCGGTGACAGGCATAATGCTACCCCTTTCGGAAAAGAAACGGATTTCAGGAATTTTTGGAATGAATGAAAAGAAAGGCCCGACAACGGCCTTCTGGTATCGTCCTTTTCCAACGTATTATAGCGAACCTTCCCCATCGCCGCAACCCTCATATCATTTTCGTCTTCCCGTCAACACCGACGGCCTGTCCTCTCTTGTTATGAGGGAAGGAAATAGAAAACTTTTATAAACCGTAAACACCCGGCGATATCCCGGGTTTTTTTATTCGGAATAGGAGTATTCGATCCCGGCCTGTCGCCGCGCGTCAACCCGGCGTTCCAGATCCACCCGGATGTTCCGGCGGTCATCTTCCGACCGGCCGCAATACCGTCCTTCCATCTTAACGGACGCGGGATGAATGGGGGCCAGCAGGCGTATCCGGCATCCGGCCAATTCCGGCCGCCGTTCCAGCCAGCGGAAGAGCCCCAGAAACAGCGCGGTCAACACGCCCTGCCGCCGCTCGGCCGGATCCACGTAGAGCCCGGCGATCAGGAGACGGCGGCGCTTCTCATTGACAAGCAGTCTCATCCCTCCGGCCGCGGGACCGGGCCGGGTATGACCGCGGAAGCACCCCAGGCAGACCACGCGTCCGGCGCGGGCCCTCCGCGCGGCCTGAAATATGGACCAGCCGAGAAAGGGGGTGATGACCAGACCCAGGTTTATAAGGGGAAAGGGGCCGAAAAGGAAAAACACCGCCGCCGTCAACAGCACCCAGCCGGCCGCGGGCAGCGCCACGGTCAGGAGCACGTACGGCGTGCGCGCGTAGCGCAGAACGTTACGCCGTCCCTCGCGGCCGGACAGGAGTCCCCGGCGGATAAACACGTCCGCCGCCGATCCGTCGCCGTCTTCACATGCAATAACAAAGCGCCGCACGGCCCCGCCTCGCTTTTCCCGGCACCGACGGGTCTATTGTCCCGACTTCTGATCCGTTCCCGCTTCGGGTGGGGACGACGCGGAGGCATCCGTCTTTTTCCGGGCGGGCCAGATGACCATGCAGAGCACGCCCCACACCACCGCGGAGGCGATCACCGCGATAATGTAACCGATGTAGCCGTCTTCAAAATCCACACCCAGCACCCCGAAAATCACCAGGGCGATCAGGCCAAGGAGTACGAATTGTCCGATAAAGTAAAGGATTTTTCCCGTTTTATTCATTTTACTCATGAAAAGTCTGTCCAGCATGTGGCTGCTCCTTTATAAGAGAGGTGTTGTTTGTTGTCCCCAACAGGAACGCGCAGGAACTTAATGTGGTTGGTGTGAGTGAAAAGAAATCTCTTCTGCGCTTACGCCAATATATACTCAACAAGAGACTATAACAATCAGAAATACCAAAAAACGAAAACCGTTCTACATCGCCCGCTCAATGATGCCCACCACGTCCTCTGGCGCAAGCTGAACCGGATTCCCCTGCATGCTGCTGGCCTTGAGCGCCTTCCCCGCCAGAGTCTCCGTATCCATCGCCTGGAAGCCCAGGCTGCGCAGCCCGCCCACCCGCAGGCGTGCGCAGAGATTCCGCACCCAATCCGCCCCATCTTCCGCCCGGGCTCCGGGCTTGCTCGTGAACAGGCGGGCGATTGACGTGTATTGCTCCAACGCGGCCGGATTATCACCGCGTTCCCGCAAGAGGCGGATGTTCGTCTCCATAACCGCGGGCAGGAGGGCCGCGCAGAGACGGCCGTGCGGGGCGCCGGTCATGCCCCCCAAGGGACCAGCCAGGCCGTGTACGGCCCCCAGTTTGGCATTGGATAAAGCGAAGCCGGAGAATAGGGCGGCCAATGCCATGTCCTCCCGCGCCCCGGCGTCCCGGCCGTCCGTAGAGGCTCGCAGGAGGGAGCGGGCCGCGCGCGCCAGCCCCTCCCGGCAGAGGGCGTCGGTGAGCGGGTTGGCCTTGTTGGAAACGAACGGTTCGATGAGCTGGGTCAGGGCGTCCAGCCCGGAAGCGGCCGTCTCTTCCGGCGGCAGTGAGTGCGTGAGCTCCGGATCGACCAGGGCGATGTCCGGGAAAAGCCCGGGGTGACGAAGACTCACCTTGACCCGGTGAGCCGGAGAGGCGATCACGGCGTTGCAGGTAACCTCGGCTCCGGTGCCGGCGGTGGTAGGCACGGCCAGGCAGGGAGTGGGGGGCCCGCTGAGCGGACGGCCGCGGCCGATCACTTCCAGAAAGTCGAGCACCTCCCCTTCCTGACGGAGGAGGCCGGCGATGGCCTTGCCCGTGTCCATGACGCTGCCGCCGCCCACCGCCACCACAACATCACACCCCGCGTCGCGCGCCTGGCCCAGGCCGTCTTCCAGGGAAGAAGTATCCGGTTCGCCCGTCACCGGATGATGCGTGATTGACGCTCCCGCCTTCTTAAGTGTTCGTTCAAACTCACGCAGATGCTCCCGGCGCCGGCCGGTTACCAGAAGAATCCTTGAACCCAAGGCCAACGCCAGATCAGCCGCTTGGGCAAAGACTCCCGGCCCGAACACAATCCTGCGCGCGGTGGCAAACCCGAATTCCACGTTTCCTCCCCGGTTCACCCGCGGAAATCGACGTCGGAATACCGGACGCCCTTCCGGTCTTCCCGCATCATGGGCGCCACGGCCGCGCGCCATCTCTGGTAGTGCGCGGTCTCCTTGTGTGCGGCCGGACCCCGCTCGTCCCGAAAGGCTTCTATCAACACGAAGCGGCACGGATCGTCCGTTTCCCGGATCACGTCGAAACTGACCACGCCCTCCTCCTGCCGACTCTGACGCGCGTTCTCCCGACAGGCCTCGATGAACGCATCGACACTCTCTTCCTTCACCCGGGCATACACCAGATTGATGATCATGGCCATCCTCCTTCACCCACTATAGCGACAATTTTCCAAATTGTCGCTATTTCCGATTATATTTGTTTGTCAGACCGAGATATACTTAATTCTCGGTCTGACAAACCAGAAACGTTTGAGTATATGCCACAAATACACCGGCTTGTTGAGGGCCCCGAACGCGCCCGTTACGACAAATCCTTGACCGATTTTAATCAAAAGCATATAGTCTGACCAATGTTCCCGATGTCGCTCGCCTGTCGGGGAAGAGGGTCTCCCGAGTCATTCAGCGGCGCTTGAAGCGATACACGAATAATGAAATAATCGAATTCAAACGATCAATGCGATAACTAATGACGGACCGCACTCCAGGCAGACCGTGAGAAGAGGACTAGCAATGAATGCAATCATCCGTTCCATCAGCGCCCACGCGCCCCAGCGGCGGGTATCCAATGAAGAACTCTCCAAAACCATGGAGACGTCGGACGAATGGATTTATTCTCATACCGGCATCCGCTACCGCCATATAGCGGCCGAGGACGAGGCCGCTTCCGATCTGGCCGTTCCCGCCGCCCGTCAGGCCCTGGAACAGGCGGGAGTCAAACCCGAGTCGATCGAACTCATCCTCTTCGCCACGTGTACGGCCGATTACAACGGATTTCCCTCCTGCGCCTGCCTGCTCCAGGACAAGATCGGAGCGGTCAACGCGGGCGCCCTGGATATCGCGGCCGCCTGTACCGGGTTCATCTACGGCCTGGAAACAGCCAAAAATTACATCCTCTCCGGGTCCTATAAAAACATCCTGGTGGTCGCGGGCGAGGTCATGACCAAGGTGATCAACTGGCAGGATCGAAACACCTGCGTGCTGTTCGGCGACGGCGCGGGCGCCGCCCTGGTCACCCCCGGCGACGGCGACAACCGCGGCATCCTCTCCGCCGTGCTGGGCGCGGAAGGGAAAAGCGCCGAGGTACTGAAGCGGCCGGCCGGCGGCACCCGGACGCCCTACCGCGAAGGGAAAGTGAAGGAGGAGGATTTTTACCTCTACATGGACGGTAAACCGGTCTATAACTTCGCCGTCCGCACCATCACGGAGGTCATCGACAAGCTCCTGCAGCGGAACTCCCTTACCATCGAAGACATCGCCTACGTAGTTCCGCACCAGGCCAATGTCAGAATCATCCAGGCCGCGGCCAAACGGGAGAAAATTCCCCTGGAAAAATTCTACCTCAACATGGATGAATACGCCAACACCTCGGCCGCCTCCATTCCCCTGGCTCTGAACGAGATGTTCGAGAAAAACCTCATCCGGCCCAACGATCTGGTGATTACGGTCGGTTTCGGCGGCGGCCTTACCTACGGGGGCAACCTGATCCGTTTTTAGCCGCCCTTCTTACGCTTCCTCCCGGACGGCCGAACAAATATCTGCTTGCATTGAGCGGTATTTACTGTATAGTTTATGTCGAGGAGGCGAGCATGGCTGACGCAGGCGACCGTGAAGGCTATATTGAACTGAAATTCGGCCCCCGCTGGAAGTACATAGCGTGCGTGCGCGGTTTCATCCAGAATTTTCTGGCCATCAGCATCGTGGACCAGACCAAGGCGGACAAAATCGCCATGGCGGCCAGCGAATTGCTGGAGAACGCGGTCAAGTACGCCTCCCACGACGAAACACACATCGTCATCAAGGTCGCGCCGGACACGGAGAAGATATCGATCGCGGTTGAAAACTCGGCCGCCCCGGCGTCGATCGCCACGCTCAAGGAGGTCCACGCCAAGATCAACGCGGGCGATCCCCTGCAGGTCTATATCGCCCAGATGAAGGAGGCGGCGGTCCGGCAGGACGGGAAAAGCCACCTGGGCCTGGCCAGAATCCGGTATGAAACCGGCGGCAATCTGAAACTGAACATCGACAACCAGATGGTGCTCTTGTCGATCGACATCGAATAGCGTCGCGCGCTAATCAAGCGAGGAGAGTGGCATGAATCAGTTGAACATCAATCCGATCGACCAGGAACGGATCAAAATTCACGTAACCGACTCGGACGACGGACTTGTCATCACCTTCTCGGGAGACATCGATATGGAAGATCCGGGAGTGCTTCTCGACCCCTTCTTCGAACAGGTCCATCAGGGAATGATCGGCCGCAACCTGAAAGAGGTGGCCGCCGATTTCACCGGCCTTAACTTTCTCAATTCGAGCGGCATCAAGTCCGTGGCCAAATGGATCATGAAATTGGGGGATCTGCATTCGGAAAACAAATACCTGATCCGGATCATCCACAACAAGGACATCACCTGGCAGGTGACCAGTCTTCCCACGCTGACCTTCCTTGTCCCCGGGGGAGTAAAGATCGAATAATCCGAATCTATGGGCGGTGTGCGGGTAAATGGACAATGCGAACGTGCGGCGCGCGGCTGAAAGCGGGAATCCATGAATCTTCTCTCCACCGTCTACCTTTTCAGTTTCATACCCATCATCGCCTTCGCCCTGGCGCTGTGGGCCGGGATCCGGGACAAGAAACAATTCGGGCGGCGCCCCATCCACCTGCTGGCATCCATCATCCTCTTCGGCGCCGTAGGCGGAGTGGCGCTGGCGGTGGAACTGCTGCCGTCACTCTTTCCCCCGTCCGCGTCGCTGGCCCTCTTCACCCTGACCATGGTGCTCTACATCGTCACCTTCTACCTGGCCGAATATTCCGTGCACAGCCAGCGGCTGGTACGGAGTTTTTTCAGCGATGAATTCCGCTCGCGCCTGACGCCGCTTTTCGTTTTCATCGTCATTCTCTCCCTGCTCTCCCTCACCGCCTTCCTCTTCCATTTCTCGGATCTGACCGCAGGGCCCAAGGATGACGCGGCCACCTTCCCCCGCGACTCCGTGCTGGCCCTCCTTTTTCTGGGCGCCTGCCTTGTCTTCGTCCTGTTTGTCAACCGCCGCATCTTCGATTTCAGGAAAAGCGTCATCCGGCGGAATCGACTCCTCAACGTGTTCCTTCTCGTCACCCTGGGATTGTTCGCGGTCGGATTCGCGATCAGGCGCTTCACCGGCGCCGTACCGCTTTGGCTGCACCTGCTCAACAACATCGCCTTCATCATCCGCCTTACCGATGAGTACTTCTTCCAGCGTATGGCCAATCTGGCCCGGTCTTTAAGTAAGCAGGACGAATCGCTGCGCATGAAGAACGACCTGATTTCCAAGGTGGTGAACAGCCCGCCGGAAGAGGATCACCTCATCATCCGCGCTTCGGTGAGCGGCGAGATCGACCGGGCCCGGGCCTTTATGAGTCTCCCCGAGCAGGGCATCTCCGGCATGATCATCTACACCCGGGACGGCAATCTGCTGCGGGTGGCCACACCGGACCATATTGACGGGTTCTGCGTGCCCATCGCCCGGCTGGAAATGCTCAAACTCTATAAAACCAAGGACCAATGCGACGACATCATCCTGCGGCTTCCCTTCAACATCCACACCATAGCGGCCACCCCGG
>CAYQRT010000119.1:0-9162 GCA_964419695.1 uncultured Spirochaetaceae bacterium
GCGCGATTATCGCGCGTGAATCGTTGTTCCCCGCCACGCCTTAAGGCGGACACGGCTCGCTGCTGACTGCCGCCGCATGATTTACGGTTGAGTAATTCCACGTACCTAAAGCTGAGTAAAATTACTTAGTGCCCGGATGTGGCATGCGATAGGTTGGATCGGTATCATGTTTTCACCGCCTCAGCCAAAGGCCTGCGGGAACTTGTGGAAAAAATCTTTACTAAGGAGACAAGGAATGAAAAAGGGAAAACCGAATTTGTTGGCGATTATCATTATCCTCGCCGTGCCCATATGGCTGGCGTCTTTCGGATGCAGTATGGGTGGAGCCGGCCAACCGGTTTCGGGAAAGGCGGAAAACGGCAGGTATTTATATGTCGGATTCAATGCCATACCCAACCCGCCGGCGCTCAATACGTATGGCGCCATTGACGGGCATTACAATGAAGCCACTCAAGTGTATACGTTTTATATGGTAAGAAATGCTGATTCGCATTATAAGCAGAATGAGTTCCTGACCATACAGGGAAAAATATCCACCATCAACGACGCGTGGACGGGAGATCAATCATGGAAAGTTGAAAGGTTCGGGCACTCTTTTACCAGTCATCCCGCGTTTTGTCTGAACAGGATTGATAATTATCCCCAGGTGGTCACCAGAATGAGTACCACCGGTAACCGCCTGATCCATTTCTGGAGGCATCCCAATGGAACCTGGGTGCAGCAGGCTATTCTTGATACGCAATGCGTCGGTTCCCCCGCCATGATCAGCAATAATCAAAATACCAATCTGGAAGTAGTGTATATAGACGCGCATGATTATAAACTCAGGCATATATGGAGGGAAGGGCCCAGTAATACCTGGCATGAAACACACGCCCTTTTACCGTTACCGGCGGAATTGGAAATATACTATGATCCATCAAATCCCGCTCTAGGAGTCCCCGCTCTTGAACAAACGGACGATGGGATCATTCATGCGGCGGCTATGGTCAAAATAGTGGGTAGAGATTATGCGGACGGCTTTGCCTACTGGATTAAGGGCGCGTATGACGTCAATTGGAATCTGGTTGGCTTTGTCTTTGTCGACGGCATCGTAGAAGATAACAACGTACAGATATCCGCCTCCAATACTTCCAATGGCGTTATCTGGTGTCATAAAGTGCTTGATGCCTATATCTCGGGGTATCGAACTAATGGCGCAAACAGTCCGCCAATGTATTACGGCCGGCTTTCCAGGAAAATGCCGGATCCTTGTGTCGCTTCATTCAGCGCCGGTTCGGTACGATACAATAGCACAAGACGGCGGATACTTCTTTCTTTTTATGGATTACAGACGGATAAAAGCTATTTCGGTTGGTCGACGAACTAGGCGGCTTTACGATTGAAAGCCCGTATATCCCTCGTTAGGGTGTCATGGGCGCCCTGGCGCGGTGCTCTTCCCTTGTAATGATACCGGAACACCGGCCGTTCGTGGCCGGCGTTCCACTTCCAATGTCTCCTTTTTACCGCCGGCTAGTAGATGCCGTCGTTTTCTATAATGTCATTAATCTTTTTCCCGGTGCCGTTAACATCATATCCGTTCGGCGGGTCTTGTGAATCAAGTCCGATGATGACGTCACACAACTCTTTCATGTCATGGATCGATTCCATCGCCTTATCAACTTCCTCATCGGACCAGATATGTCCCTCCGGGTAGCCCGGGGGAACCTGGCACCGGGCCGCCAGAACATGCCGCAAAATAACTTTTTCCGGAGCGGTCTTGTGTTCCCGCTTGAAATCCTCATACATAAAATATTGTATTTTCCGCGTCATGGCGGGCGAACGGGCTATGCGCGTGAATAATTCCTCATCGCTGACGTTATTCTGTTCTTTCAGTTCTTCCAGCTCTTCAACCGCCTGTTCGCTTGGCTGCATGTGTTCGGGAAGATTTTGCAGCCATTTCGGATCAGGTTTCACTGTCTACTCCCGCGTTATGCATTGGTACGGCATCAACCATGGAAATTTTCTTCCCGCCCGGGAGGTGGAGGTTGACATGATCATCAATGAAGGCCGTGATCGTCCTCTTTTCGTCGTCGTTGAGCCTGAAAAATTTAATGCCTGATTCATAGACGTTCTTTTCAATCAAGAAACCGCTCCAGATAACCAGCCCGGTCGCCAGGATGGTTGTTTCCGATTCAGGAAGAGGCAGTTGTATTTTCAATTCCGTGCCCCGACCAAGATACTCCTTTGAAATCAGGCATACCCCTCCCGTGCCGAGTCCCTTGGTGAGCGTCGTATACCAGGTGGTATGGTTAATAGGCTTGTATCTGACGGGTATTTCAATCTCGGCCCTTTGAAAACTTCTCGTTCCGATACTGCCGCTTCTTTTCAACACGATTAATGCCCTCTTTATAATATAGGTACAAAAATGAGTAACGGGTACAACTATCGTGGCGGCTGTCGGGACGCGAAACCTCGGCGAACCTTCGCGGGTTGGGCGTGTGTTTCCCCGCGGGACCGCCTGGCGTCGATTCCCGGGACGTTATTTCCCCGCCTTTAAGTATGTTTCCAGCATGTCCGACAATTCCGTCATTCTGAACGGTTTGCTGATGCTGGCGGTAAAGCCGTATTGCCCGGGATTTTTCATGATCGGATCATCCGTGTCTCCGCTTACCACAAAAGCGGGAATGTCGGGGTTCGATCGGCGGATTTCCTTTATGACCTCTTCGCCGCCCATGCCGAGGGGCACGGTCAGGTCTATGAATAATCCAACCAGCGGCCGGCCCGCTCCGGTTTCTTCATTAAAGAAGTCGATCGCGGCCCGCCCGTCGTTTTTACAGGTGACGGTATATCCGTATTTTCGGAGAATGTCCCCGAGGACTCCCCGGATGACTTCCTCGTCGTCCATGATGAGGATGCCGCCGCCGCCCTTGTGCCGCGCCCCGGCGGACGGCGCGGTAACGGACGGTTCATCCCCGGCAACCGGCAGGTACAGGTGAAACGTACTGCCCTTGTCCAGTTCGGATTCAACGTCTATGGCGCCGCCGTGCCGGGTGGCGATCGAGTGGCACGTGGCCAGGCCGAGGCCGTGTCCTTTGGGCTTGGTGGTAAAAAAAGGATCGAAGATGCGAAGTAAAAGCTTTTTTGAAATTCCGATACCGTAATCCCGGATTGACAGCTTAACATAGTCGCCCGGGGGCAGCGTCTGGTGCTCATGCTTGGCCAGGGAGACGTTCGCCGCCGCAATATCGATGCGGCCGCCTCCCGGCATGGCTTGCTGGGCATTGATGACGATGTTGTCGATGACCTGGCCGATCTGGCCCTGGTCGATGAGGCACCACCGGAGGTCTTCAGGCAAATCGCAGCGGTAGGAGACGTTGGAACCGCTGAGGGCGAACTGGGCGGTATCCCGGACGAGTTGGGACACGGGCATGGCCTTGCGCACCGGATGCCCGCCCTTGGCGAAGGTGAGCAATTGCTGTGTCAGACCGCGGGCCCTGTCCATGGCCGTTATCGCCCGGGAAAGATACCGGCCGGCTTTGGCGCCGATGGCTTCCGCCAAAGCCAGGTCGATGTTGCCGAATACGCCGCTCATGAGGTTGTTAAAGTCGTGGGCGATGCCGCCGGCGAGCAGACCGAGTGATTCGAGTCTCTGATTCCGCTCCGCGATCTCCAGCAGCTTTTGTTTTTCCGTAATATCCCGGAAGACCAGCACGACGCCGATGATGGTCCCCTGTTTGTCTCTGATGGGGGCGGCGCTGTCGGCGATAATCCTCTCCGTACCGTCGCGCGCGATGAGGACCGTATGGTTGGCCAGTTCAATTATTTGTCCGGTTGCCAATACCTTGTCAACCGGATTTTCCTGCGGCTGACGCGTGTTTTCATTGATGATGTGTACGAACGACGACATCGCCCTCCCCTGGACCTCGCTTTGCTTCCAGCCGCACAGTTTTTCAGCCACGGCGTTCATCATGTCAATATGTCCGCGGGTATCCGTGGTGATGACGCCGTCACCTATACTCTGCAGGGTGACGGCGAGCCGTTCATGTGCGACGGCGATCAGGTCCGCCGTGCGTTTACGCTCGGTGATGTCCCTGATATTGCATTGTATGACGTCGTGGTGGTCCTCCGGATACACATTACTCACGAACTCGACGTCGATTTTTTGTCCATCGGCCGTTTCCAATGGGAGATCTTCGTAACGGACGTACTTTTTTCTGGTTAATTGGAGGAATTTCTCCTTGTTCGCGATAATGTCACGGAAAAAGCCGATATCCCAAATTTTCTTATTGATGAATTGTTCCCGCGAATAGTGAAGCAAATCGAGCAGGAAAGGGTTGACGTCGTCGATCTGGCCGGTCTCCGCGTCCAGAATGAGGATGCCGTCTTTGGCGGTTTCAAACAGACGGCGGTACCTGATTTCAGAGGAAGCCGGCGTATAAGACTTTTCCCGTGGTGATGACTCAGCGGCGGACTTTTTTTCGTTCATACGCGTATCTCCTTTTTATATGGCTCCTCCAGTGGGAAGGGGACGCATCACAACATCGGTTCACCGCCCGTCGTTGCAGAGCGTGATCCAGGCCCCCTGCCATTTCCGGAGCGAGCTTTCCGGGGGCTCGTGATCAACGCCGCCGAAGAGGATGGGCATGCGCGCCCGGTCGTCCTGCAGGCGGCGGATGACGCAATTTTGCAGTATATCGGCCTTGACCAGCTCGCCCTCGCGGTCGTGATCGACGCGGAAGCAGCGCTCCAGGGCCCGGGGGTCAAAGGAACGGATGGACTGTGCGAAACGGGCCAGCACCTCGCGGATTTCCCGTTTGGAGAATTCGGCCGGGGCCGAAACGTCGCGCTGCGGTGATTGGTTTTTTATAACATTTTTCATTATTATTTCCTTGTGACCCTGGTCTTTATTAATAATACTTCCGTCCAGGCGGTTTCGTATACCATTGTCTGGTGATATGCTCGCCGACGGCGGCGCGGCGCCGGGATATTTCATATAATGACTCGCTTGAGGACGCGGGCAGGGGATCCGGCCCTGCGCTGGCTGTCCTTCCGCGTCGCTCTACATTCGACCATCCCCTATACCACGCGCGGCCGGCGTGCTATAATAATTGATCGTATGAAAAGAAAGTCCGGCCCTGAGAAAAAGGCTTCCCCCACCGGCCTGGCCAACCAAGGGTACGTGGTCGGGATCGGCGCGTCGGCCGGCGGCCTGGAAGCCCTGATCGCCTTCTTCAAACAATTCCCTAAAAACATTCCGCTGGCGTTTGTCCTCATTCAGCACCTGGAACCGCGCCACAAAAGCGCGCTCGTTGAAATCCTGTCCCGCGCCACCGCGCTGGACGTGTGCGAGGCCGGGGACAACGCGGCGCTCCGGCCCTCCCGCGTCTATACGATACCCCCCAACACCCTCATGGCCGTCAAGCGTGGCAGGCTGCGCATTACGGAACGCGTCCGGCGGGCGGACGGCAGCTACCTGCCGGTCGATCATTTTTTAACGTCGCTTGCTGGAGACCGGGGCGCCCGGGCGATCGGCGTCATTCTTTCGGGGACGGGAACGGACGGGACCTTGGGCGCGCAGGCGATCAAGGCCCAGGGCGGGCTTGTCTTCGCGCAGGATGAAAAAACAGCGCGGTATTTCGGAATGCCGGGGAGCGCCCGGATGAGCGGCGCGGTCGATTACGTCCTGGAGCCGGGCGCCATCGCCGCCCGGCTTATCCGCTTGAGCCGGCAGGGCTTCCTGCCGCGCGCGCGGCGGCCCGGCGGGTCGTCTTTACCTGAAGCTGACGGCCTCGCCCCGGTGCTCGCATCGTTACGGGAGCTGACCGGTGTCGATTTCAACCATTACAAGAAAACAACGGTGAGCCGGCGCGTCAACCGGCGGATGGCCGGTCACCGGTTCGCCTCGTACGGGCAATACGGCGATTATCTCAGGCAAAATCCGGCCGAAGCCGAGGCGCTCCTCAAGGACATCCTCATCCCGGTGACCTCCTTTTTCCGGGATTCCGACGTGTTCACCGCTCTCCGGAATAAGGCGTTCCCATTGATCGTCGGGAAGCGGAAGGGCGGGACGCCCCTCCGCGTCTGGGTGCCCGCCTGTTCGACCGGGGAGGAGGCGTATTCCCTGGCCATCGCTTTGTACCAGTTCATGGAGAAGCGGAGGGCCAAGCCGCTCCTCCAGGTGTTCGGCACGGACCTGAGCGAGGCGCTCATCGCCCGGGCGCGCGCCGGCGTGTTCCCCGCGTCGATCGCCGACCGGGTTCCGGCCGCTTGGCTGCGCCGTTTTTTCCGCAAAACGGCGGAAGGGTACGTGATCGCCAAGGCGATCCGCGATCTGTGCGTGTTCGCGAAACACGACCTGACCGGCGATCCGCCGCTTTCGAACATGGATCTGGTCAGCTGCCGCAACCTGCTCATCTACCTGGATGAGCCGTTGCAGAACCGGGCGCTCTCGCTGCTCCACTACGCCCTCAAACCATCGGGAGTGCTTGTTCTCGGCACGGCCGAATCTCCGTCCGCCGCGCCCGATCTCTTCTCACCGGTCGACAAAAAATACAAGATTTTCTCGCGGAACGAGACGGCGCGGAAGAGCCTGTTCGGGACCCTGGTCCCGGGAGCGCCGGCCGTCACCGTCGGCCGGCGGAAAGCCGGACAGTCAAAAGCGCCCGTCCCAGCGGACCGGCCGTCTCAGAAGGCGCCGTCCCGCCGGAAGAAGGCGGCCGCAGCGGCCCCGGCGGCGGGCGCGGCCGGAAGCGTCGCGCGGCTTAAACAGGAATTCCTGCGGACGGTCGAACGCTTGAACGCGGTGAGTCGGGAGAAGGACGTTTATACTGAGGAGCTCAAGGTCGCCAATGAGGCGATCCAGTCGAGCAACGAGGAATTGCAGAGCCTGAACGAGGAGCTCGAGACGTCCAAGGAGGAGCTCCAGTCCACCAATGAGGAGCTGCAGACGCTCAACGACGAGCTGCAGGAAAAAAATTCCGCGCTGACGAACCTCAACGGCGACCTTTCCAACTTCTTCGCCAGTTCCAATATCCCGCTTATCATCGTGGGGAACGACCTGCGCATCAAGCGCTTCACCCCCACGGCGCGGAAGGTCATGAACCTGATCCTCTCCGACGTCGGCCGGCCGCTGGGCGACATCAAAACGAACGTCGGGATCACCGACCTGGAGGAGCGGGTCCGGCGCGTGGGCGAAGACATGGTCCCTTATGAGGCGGAGGTGCGGGACGGGGACGGGCACTGGTACAGCCTGCGGATCAGGCCCTATCGCACTCTGGAGAACAAGATCGAGGGCGCGGTGATCGCCCTGTTCGACATTGACGCCATTAAAAAAAGCCGGGATGAGGCGCAGGCCGCCCTGGAGTACACCCGCGCCGTCTTTGAGACCATCCGCGAACCGCTCCTGGTGCTCGACCGGAACGCGCGCGTTGTATCCGCCAATCGCTCGTTTTACGCCATGTTCAAGCTGCGGGCGGCGGACGTTGAAAAAAAATCCCTTTATGTAATCGGCGGGGGAGAATGGAACGATCCCGCCTTGCGGAAACTGCTTGTGAACATTCTGCCCAAGAAATCACATTTCGATCATTTCGAACTCTCGGCCGAGTTCGCCGGCCTAGGACCGCGCGTCCTGATCCTGAACGGCCGGCAGGTCAAGGCGGCCGGCCGGGAGAGCCCGTTGATTCTGCTCGCCATTGAGGACGTCACCCGGCGGAAAAAAGCCGACGAACTCCTCAAACGCGACGCACGGGCGCTGGAAAAACTGGTCCGGGAAAGATCGAGCGAGCTCCTCGACCTGCGCCTGAGCCTGGAACGGTCCAAACACCTTTCGGATATCGGGACCCTGGCCGCCACCGTCGCCCACGAGCTGCGCAATGTCTTGTCGGCCGTTCAGGTGGCGGTGTTCAACATTCGCCGGAAGACCAGTGACTCCCGGGTGGAAAGCAGCCTGGCCGGCATTGACCGGGTATTGGTTGAGGGGGAGCAGATCATCAATAACGTGCTCTCGTATTCCAAAATCCAGGTGTCCCGGTTCGAGCCGGTCAAGATCAACGAAATACTGGAATTGTTGATCGACGAAACCAAGGACCGGGCCGGGAAACTAGGGATCACGCTTCGAGTAAACATCGCTTCAACTAAAGGCCTGGTGATCGAGGCGGACCCCGTGAAAATCAAGGAAGTGTTTTCCAACATTATAAACAATGCTTTCGACGCGGTGAGCCGCGACACCGGGATCGTCAGGATCGAATCCGGAAGCACCGCCGCCGTCCTGACCGTCGCGTGCCGGGACAATGGCGCGGGGATCAGCGTGGAGAATCAGGTGAGGGCGTTCGATCCTTTTTTCACCACCAAAGCCAAGGGTACGGGTCTGGGATTGGCCGTCTGCCGCCAGATTCTCCTGCTCCATGACGGCGCCATTGTCCTGGAATGCGGTAAACGCCGGGGTACGGAGGTGCGGGTGACCCTGCCGCGCCGCCGAAACGTTCATGCGTAAACATGTCCTGATCATCGACGATAATATAGGTTTGGGCGACGGTCTTGTGGAGATTCTACGCGACGCGGGGTACCTGGTCGACTGCGCCTCGGAAAGCGCGCGCGGGCTTGAGTATATATGCGCGAACCGTTACGACGTCTGCATTCTCGATTATACAATGAAAGGCATGAACGGCATCGATCTGCTGAAAATCATCAAGCGCAGCGACCCGCAGTGCGTCGTGTGTATCATTTCCGGCCGGACCGATATAGAGATCCTGATCCATGAAGAACGGGTGGCCGGCCTGGTGGCGCACGTTTTCACCAAACCCTTCGATATCGAGACCCTGCTGCACAAGGTACGGTCCTCGATCCGCACGGGGCTTTCCCCCTGATTGTGATGAATGTATACGAACGGTTGTTCGCTTTGGCTGATGCGCGTATGTGTACTCATGCGTTTTTCCATGCCTTACGCGGGCGGCAGAGGCGTTTACTTTCCTGTTCTGGCGACCCGGGGTTTCCCCCGGTGAATTCGCGCGCCGTCTTCCGCTTTCTTAAAATCGATATAGCCGCGTTCCACATTTACGCTCGCCAATTGCACCCGGAGCCGGTGACCGACATCCATCCCCCCCCAACCGTTTTCCAGCCTGCCTTCCACTGACGGCCGCAGCAGCCGGACCCACGTGCCTTTGTCCGAGGCGCCGGTGACGA
>CAYQRT010000120.1:0-9098 GCA_964419695.1 uncultured Spirochaetaceae bacterium
GCCAGCCCAGCGCGAGACCGAAGGCATGCACGAATAAACCATTTGCCCAGGAGAAGGTATGCCGGGCGGTGATGGTTGTTCCTTCATCCACCCGGAACGTCGCCGCCTCGCGGGTGAAGACAAACACCGAATGATCCACGTACTGCCCGACGGACAGGGCGGCCTCCAGTGAGAGAAAAGACGACGGAACCAGCCTGCCTCCCAGCGCCGTCCTGTAGAGCACGTCGTGGGCCCACACGCCGCCCAAGGGAGTCCCCGCCGCCTCAAAGGTGAACGCGCCGCCGGGCGAACGGAACTCCAATCCCGCCGTTACTTCCAACGCGGACAGGAGCAGCTGGAGGGTCGGATCATTGAGCTCTCCCCGGTAGCGCACCACCACGGACCCGGCCAGTTCCCGGGAGAAACGCCAACCCGTTTGAACGCCCGCGTCCGCGCCCAGCATGGCCCAGCCGAACGCGTTGGGATCGATCACACCGGCCAGATCATTGCTGGCGTCGGCTATGCCCTGCCGCCCCTCCTCGGTGAGCACCAGGGGCAGCCCCACGCTGATGTGTGCGTTCCAGTCCACGCTCAACCAAAAACCGTCCTGAGTCGGCGCGCCGAATAACGGGTACCGCGCTCCCTGCTGGTGGGCCGCGAACGGTACGGCTTGCGGTACGGCGACCCAGCCGGTGATGTTCGACCCCATGGCGCGGTACCCGGCGCCCAGCGAGGTCCAGTGCCAACGGGTGTCCTGAAGCAGGCCGAATTCAAACGCGGCGAAGATACTCTGCCCATTGGGCGCGAAGCATTTCGCCCCCAGGATCCAGTCGCCGGGCGAGGTGGGCGTGGACAGCCATCCCAGGCCGGCGGCGCAGGGCTGCCAGGCATCATCCAGACGAACCCGGACGGACACCCCTTGCCAGACCGCGCCCAGGTCGCGGTTGCCCGCTTCCAGGAAGAGCTCACGCCGAGCCCGGGGCGCGGTCCCGCTCAACCCGGGGACGCTGCCGAACACGCCGTCCATCCCCTGCAGGCCGGGCAGATACTGGAGTCCCTGCGTGACGGCGGTGAACGTATCCCGGTCCAGGTGGTGGATGGTGAAGACGTCATCGTCCGCGCCCCCCGCGCGGTACACTTCGTACCGGCCGGGATTACCGAACACCGCCTCCACCGCCTGCCGCGGGGTGGCCGCGGCGGTCCGGAGAAGGCGCCCGTAATTCATGATGTTCCACAACCCTGAACCGGGATCCCGGTACACGATCACGTTATGCATGCCGCCCACCCCGAATGTCTGGAGCACGTATACGTCGTCCGGTCCGAACCCGCCCGCCTGACGCAGCAGGTAGGCGCCCAGGGTGTGGAAGTCGGAACACTCGCCGCCGCCCAGTTCCAGCGTCCAGCGCGGGGACTGGCGAAAGGTGAACGCGTCCTCCACGGTCCGGATGTCGTATACAATATAGGCGAGATCGGAACGGGGATAGTCAAGCAGGGCGGCTACTGCCGCGATCACATCCGGTTGCGCGGCCACCTGCCCGACCAGCGTCTCCAGGCTGATGCGTCCGCCAAAGCCGTCATCCAGGGAGAGCGGCGTCACCCCCTCATCGGTGGCGCGCCAGACCGAAACCGGTCCCACCACGGGGAGAGGACCGCCGCGGCCGGGATCGGGCAAGAGCGGGTCGTCCGAAAATCGATCGGCTGTGTCATGTGTCGAAACGGTGGATTCGGGCGGTGGGGATTTTTTTTCAGTGGATTCCTGGGCATAAAGGGGAATCGCCGTCATGGCCGCGGCCAGTACGGCCGCGATTGCGGCTGCTTTCCAGTGCATGCATCCTCCGCGAACAATCATGGCAGAGGGTGGCCGGCCGGTCAAGACGGCCGGCCCTCGCGTCCGGACCGCCTGAAAAAAGCCCCGCCGTTGCCGGCGGGGCTTTGAGAAATGCTTTACGAAGGTGCGTTAATTTTTGATCAGAATAAACTCCACCCGCCTGTCCTTCCAGCGGTTGACCAGATCACTGAAGGGCACGATCGGACGGGCCGCCCCCACGCCTTCCGTGGAAATGCGTGAAGAAGCGATTCCCAGGCTGGAAAGGGCCCGCTTGATGGCTTCGGCCCGCTTCTTGGAAAGCGGCAGCAGTTCCTCTTCCTGCTCCTTCTTGGCCCGCGCCGGGTCGGCGTAGTAGACGCTCACGGCGTGACCTTCGATCAGGATATTGTAGCTCGCGTACTTGTTGAAGCACTTGGCCAGCCGGCCGAGCGTCCACTGGTTCTTCTCAAAGGCCTCCTTGGCCACGTCCACGTAGTCGTCGCTGTTGGCCTTGAAGGTGATGGAGGGAACGCGGATGCGGAGCTTGTCGCCGTCGCGGTACACCAATATGTCGACCATGATGACCTTGGAAAGACTCGCCGTGCAGCCGAGCGTATCGGTGAGGGTGAGTTCCAGTTTATAGTCCGAGGCCGCTTCCACGTATTCGCCCTTGTCGGATTTACCGTCCCAGATAATCGTCTCTTTCGGGGTGCCGACGCCCGAGAACGAGGTGAAGTGGACGCCCGTGGGATCGGTGATTTCCATCTTCCACGAGGCGACGGGAGAGAGGTCCTTGACCGTGGTGCCGATGGACAGTTCGTCCTCCACGCCGTCATTGTCCGGAGAGAAGGGAACGGGGGAGAGAGCCACGTCGACCGTGGGTCCGGCGGCGTTCAACACAAAATTCCTGGAGGTCGCTTCCAGGCTGGTGCCGCGGTCGTATTCGACTTTGATTCGGGCGGTGTACGTCCCGTCCGGAGCCTGAGCGCCGGAATCGGACAGTCCGTCCCACGTCACGGTCGCGGGGATAGGCGTACCGTCCTGGCCCTTCAGGGTTTTCTGGGCGCCCGCTCCCTCATGGGAGATGACGAACGACCAATCCTTGATGCCCTCCTGATAACTTACCTTGACATACGCCGTAATGGTCTTGAATTTCTCGGCCCCGTTCGGAGAAAGCCCGTCGCTCCCCAGGGTGACGAACGCATTTGTTTCCTTGGTGTCTACAATAATGTTGTCCAGTTCGTATGAGGCCTTGTTGCCGGCCTTGTCGGCTGATGCCAGGGTCAGCGTGTACACGCCGTCCGGAGCGGGTTCTCCGCCCGCGGTCTTGCCGTCCCAGCTGAAGCTGGAGGGCGCGGCGTCCCGCCACTCCTTGGTGAACACTTTCTTACCCTTGTCGTCCACCAGGGTCAGTTCCCAGAGATCTTCCTTTGTGCCCGTGATGGTGATGGGCAGTGTCTGCCGGTCGCCTTCACGGCCGGGGGAGAAAATGAGGTACGCGGCGCTGACGGAGGCCTTGGGAGGCGCCGTCTTGACCACAATGGTCCGTGCTTCGGAGACGGCCTTGTTGTTATTGTCGTCCCAGGCCTCGATGGTGTACGTGTAGCTGCCGTCGGGGACCAGGGTGCCCGAATCCGATTTTCCGTCCCAGACCAGGGTGGGCGGCACGTTGATGCCGGAGCGCACGTAGACGAGGCGTTGAAACACGCTCTCCACGCTCACGTTTTCCGGACGGGATTCCTTGTTGGCGATCTCCCGCACCGTCCTGCCGGACGAGTCTTTGACAGTCAGTTTATACCCGGTGATGTAGCGCTGGTCCTTGATGTCCACGGGAATTACCAGTTCGTCCTGGGTTCCGTCGAAGTTGGGCGACATGTAGGTCGTCTTCTCCACCTTGGCGGTGATCACGGGCGGAGAAGTGTCGGCCACGCCCAGTGAAATATTGGCGCCCAGGCCCATGGCGTGTACGCCGTTGGCCAGCGGCGCGTAAGCGGCGTCCACCTGGAAGTCGCTCTGGCCCCAGCCGCGCTCGGAGATGTTGAGGAACCCGACGTCGTCCTTGATGTCGGTCTTGAACACCACGCCCAGGCCGAAGCCCATGGGCAGGGAACGAACCGCCGCCAGGTTCTGGGCTTCAAGCGAGTCGTACTCGAATTTGGCGCGGATAAAGATGGTGTCAAGAATGCCCAATTCCGTAGCGGCTGTAAAGCGTATACCGGAGAAGCCGGGCACCGAAAAATCGGCGTTAATGGTCCAGTAAAAGTCCTTCAGCTTAACCGGCTTAAAAGAAAGCCCGACAGCGGGCGTAAAGGCCTTGGGATAGTAGTAGTTCACACCGGTGGGATTGTAGCCCTTGCCCATGCCGCGCATGGCCACGCCCCAGGTGAAGTCCTTCATGAATATCAGTTCGGGAATGATGTGGGTGAACCCGAGCGAACCGCCCAGCTCCCAGTCCCAGATATTCGACTGCGCTCCCGCCGCCGCGTTCAAACCCACGCCGATCAGGAAATTGGGATAGAGGTCCTTGGCGAATGACGTATGCAGGGTAAAGCGCGTCCCGATGTTGGTGGACGCGAAAGGCAGGCCCGTAAAGTGCAGACTGGTAGTCCACACGCCGGCATTGGTGGGGATGCACAACCCCGCGTTGATGGCGTTGCCCCAGCCCGTATCAGTGCCCAGGCCCAGCAGCGTGATCCAGTTGAGTTCCACCGTGGCGCGCTGCTTGAGTCCGCCGGCCGCCGGGTTGAAGATGGAGTTCATGGGCGACATGAACGACACCGTACTCGGTCCGTACGACAGGAAGTACGGCGAATAGAGTTCTTCGACATTCTGGGCCGTGGCCGCGCCGGAGAAGGCGAGCAACAGCGCCAGGACGCCAGCCAATTTTTTAATAATTGACATGTTATATCCTCCTTATTGCAAATTAAAAAAAATACCGTCCAGGCATTGTTGAATCCCGGCCACGCACGTCACGGCCGTCATTCCACTAAAAATATACCATAGGCACTCCGCTTGTACAATGAGACATTAGGTATATTCGAACGTAAAAAGCCGGAGTACGTTCAGCCGCGGCCGGCCTTTCCCGGCTCCCTGACGGCCAGGCCCAGGATGCAGAACGCGATGAGTGACATAAGCGCGCCGAAGAGATAAGGCGCGCCCGGAAACAACATGTAAAAAAGACCGGCCAACGCGCTGGCCGGTAAAAGCCCCACGCCGACGATGCTGGCGGAAAAGCCCAGGGCCGTGGCCCGGGTATCCGCCGGCGCCAGGTCGGTGATAAACGCCTTCTCAACGCCTTCGGTCATCGCGTAATACAAGCCGTAGATCGGCCAGAAGATCCAGAGCAGGAAGGACCATTGGGCGGTAATGAAACCGAATGCCCCGTAGACGACCGCGTAGAGCACGAACCCGGTCAACAGCAGCTTCTTGCGGCCTATCTTGTCAGACAACGACCCGAACAGCGTGGAGAACAGGGCGGATGCCAGGTTGAACACCAGGTACATGAGAATGGTAAGCGATAAATCTCCCGTCAGCACGGTGGAGCGCAGGAGGAGAAACTGGTTACTGGAATTGCCCAGAGTGAAGACCGCCTGCGCCAGAAAAAGAAATTTCAGGTTACGGTCGAAAGATTTGAGCCCGGCAAAAAGCCGCACCGGCGTCCGCGCCGCGGTACCGGCCGCCGTCCTGGTCTCGCGGGTGAAGAAAAGGAATATGACGCCGATGAAAGCGGGAATGATCGAAATGGAAAAAATGAGAATGAAGGCGTTGATATCATTAAGACTGTGCGAGACGGGATCCATAAACCGCCGCACCAGAAAAAAGGCGATAAGGGCGCCGAGCGTGGCCCCGGCAAAGTCCATGCCCCGCTGCAGCCCGAAGGCCCGTCCCTTGGACGCGGCCGGGATCGATTCGGCGATAAGGGCGTCGCGGGGCGCTCCCCGTACGCCTTTGCCCACCCGGTCGAAGAAGCGATAGATGAGCACGAACACCCAGCCCAGACCGGAAAGGAGCAATGAGAGCTTGGCCACGGCCGAAAGGCCGTAGCCGGCCACGGCCGGGAGCTTGCGTTTGCCGATACGGTCGGAGAGATACCCGGCGTAGACTTTAAGCAGGCTGGCCGTGGATTCGGCCACACCCTCAATGATACCCAGCACCGGACCCAGGATGGAGCGGGCGGCGGAGAGCACCAGTTGCAGGAAACCCTGGAGCAGCGGGTACACCATCTCCGAAGAGACATCGGTGAAAAACGAAGTGAGGCCGGTGAGGAAGACGTTGCGGGAAAGGGATGGTGAGGACGGGGCCCCGTCGATATTCGTGTTCATCGGTTTCTCCTGTCGTACTACGGATGTTATGCGAAAATTACCATATAATTCCGGACACAGCAACGAGTGCACGGGGAAATCGTCCGGCTGAGCAGCTGATCGCGTCGACAGCCGACCGGCCGCTCCCCCTTTGACTTCCCTCCTAAAAATCGGTATACATTGTTTAGAATCCGTTATGGCCAATCGCTACCGTTCGGTCCGGTAAATCCTCATAGCCATCGAGAACCATCGGAACATTCAAGGAAACGCGTATGAACAAGATCAGGGAAAAGACACAGCTCTCGGGCAGCGTCTTCCGGTTCACGGTCGAAGCCCCGCTCATCGCCGGGGAGAGGCGGCCGGGGCAGTTCGTCATCGTTCAGCCGGACACGCACTACGGGGAGCGCATCCCGCTTACCATCGCCGACGCGGACGCCGCGGCGGGCACGATCACCCTCATTTTCCAGGTGGTGGGCAAGACCACCGAACACCTGGCGCGGTTGAACCAAGGCGACGCGGTCGAAAACATTCTCGGACCGCTCGGCCGGCCCACCCACATTGAAAAGGTGGGCACTGTGGTCTGCGTGGGCGGCGGCATCGGCATCGCTCCTTTGTATCCCATCGCCCAGGGCTTCAAGGAAGCCGGTAACAAGGTGATCATCATTATCGGCGCACGCTCCCAGCAGCTGCTTATCCTTGAAGACAAGATGAAAGCCATCGCCGACGAGCTTGTTATCGTCACCGACGACGGCTCCTACGGGCGCCAGGCCTTCGTCACCGAACCCCTGAAGGAAGTATGCTCCCAACCCGACAAACCCCATCTGGCCGTGGCCATCGGCCCGCCCATCATGATGAAAAACTGCGCCTTGACCACTAAACCCTTCGGCGTTAAGACATTTGTCTCCCTCAATACGATCATGGTGGACGGCACCGGCATGTGCGGCGGCTGCCGCGTCACCGTGGGCGGCGAGACCAAGTTTGTCTGCGTGGACGGCCCCGAGTTCGACGGACACCAGGTGGACTTCGACAACATGATGCTGCGCCTTTCCGCCTACAAAGACTTCGAGCGCCAGGCGCACGAGGCCTGCCGGCTGGACGAGCAGATTAAAAAGATCGAGGGGCACCACGCATGAACTATAAAACACCCCAGGAACTCAAAGCCGAGGCCGAGCGCCTCTACGCCGATCTCGCGCCCCGGAAAAGCGCACTCACCGTCCGGGACCGGCGCGCCATTCCCCAGCAGGATATGCCGTCTCAGGATCCGGCCGCACGCGTCAAGAATATGGAAGAAGTCACCTACGGCTATTCTAAAGAGCAGGCCGTGGTGGAGGCCCTGCGCTGCCTGCAGTGCAAAAAGGCTTTTTGCATTGACGGCTGCCCGGTCCGCATCGACATTCCCGGCTTCATCAAGGCCATCACGGAAGAAAATTTTAAAACCGCCATCGACATCATCAAGAAGGATAGTCTCTTACCCGCCATCTGCGGCCGCGTCTGTCCGCAGGAAACACAGTGCCAGGAGAAATGCACGTTGGGCGCAGCACTGAAAGATAAAAACCTCTCGGTCTCCATCGGCCGGCTGGAGCGTTACGTGGCCGACTGGGAACGCGAACAAGATTTAGTAACAACGCCTACTGTGGCGTCGGAAACGGGTAAAAAAGTGGCCGTCATCGGCTCAGGACCCGCCTCCGTGACCGTGGCCGGCGACGTCCGCCGCGCCGGTCACACGGTGACCGTGTTCGAAGCCTTCCACCGTCCCGGCGGCGTCATCGTTTACGGCATCCCGGAGTTCCGCATGCCCAAACGCATCGTGGACGCGGAGATCAAGGCACTAGAAGCGATGGGCGTGGAGATCAAGACCAACTTTCTGGTGGGGCGCACCCGCAAACTGAAAGACCTTATGGAGAAGGACGGGTATGACGCTGTGTTTATCGGCACGGGCGCCGGCCTGCCCCGCTTCATGCATATTGAAGGTGAAAATCTGGTGGGCGTTTTCTCCGCCAACGAATACCTGACCCGGACTAATCTTATGAAGGCCTACGACTCAGGCAAAGCCGACACGCCCATCTTCCGATCCGGAAAGGTGGCCGTGCTGGGCGGCGGCAATGTTGCCATGGACGCGGCCCGCATGGCCAAACGCATCGGCGCGGAGACGGTGTACATCGTCTACCGAAGAAGCGAGGTTGAGCTTCCCGCGCGGATCGAGGAGGTCCACCATGCAATGGAGGAGGGGATTGAATTCAGACTCCTCACCAACGCCCAGCGCGTACTCGGTAACGAGAAGGGCCTGGTGACGGCCATTGAAACGCTTTCCTACGAACTGGGCGAACCGGACGATTCAGGCCGGCGCCGACCCGTGCCCATCAAGGGGAGCGAACAGGTCCTGGAGGTGGACACGGTGATCGTGGCTATCGGCAACGACTCCAACCCCCTCATCAAGCAGACCACGGAAGGCCTTCTGACCAACAAATGGGGCAATATCATTGTGGATGAGAATTGCAAAACCTCGCTCGATCGCGTCTACGCCGGCGGCGACATTGCGCTCGGCTCGGCCACGGTGATTCTAGCCATGGGACAGGGACGGACGGCCGCCAGGGCGATTAATGCATTGTTGGCGGAGGAGAAAAAATAATCCGTCATTCAGTCGCGCTCAATCCATCTAGAAGCGCAGTCTGGTCTTGGAACGCCGGGCCGCGCCTTTTTTAGCTGTCTTTTTTTTCGCGGACTTCTTTCGTACCACTGCTTTCTTCTTGCCCGCCGCCTTTTTGGCTGGCTTCTTCTTGCCCGCGGCTTTCTTCACCGGACGTTTCCGTGCCGCGGCCTTCTTGGCTGGCTTCTTCTTACCCACCGATTTTTTCACCGGCCGTTTTTTACCGGTCGCCTTCTTCTTTTTTGCCGCCGCCTTCTTGACGGGGCGCCGCTTCCCGGCCACGTTCTTCTTGGTTGTAGTTTTTTTCACCGGACGCTTCCGCGCCGCCGCCTTCTTGGCTGGCTTCTTCTTACCGGCTATTTTC
>CAYQRT010000121.1:0-8770 GCA_964419695.1 uncultured Spirochaetaceae bacterium
GCCTGCATGGCCTCGGCATAGAAATGAAAACCAGCCCGGGTTTTGGCGAACAATACCAGACCGCCCGTGTCATTGTCCAATCGATTGAGGAGTCCGCCCTCACCCGCCTTGAATCCACGCACCCGGGCCAGGGCGGGCCGGGCCGCGAACAGGGCGTCGCACAGACTATCCTTCCGCCCCGGCGTCACGGGCAGCCCCTGGGGCTTGTCGATGACGAGAAGTGTCTGGTCTTCATACGCGACCGGGATATCCATTCATTCACTTTCCAGCACGGCCCTTATCCGGCGCACGGCCCGGCCGCGATGGCTGAAGCTGTTCTTTTCAGGCAGGCCGATCTCGGCCACGGTCAGGCCCCTTGCGGGCAGGTAGAAAATGGGATCATATCCGAATCCCTCCGTCCCGCGCGGGGTGTGGATAATGATTCCGGCCACCGTTTCCTGCGCGGTAAAGACACGGTACTCGGCCACGAGCAACACCATGGCGCACACAAAAAAGGCGGCGGGCCGTGAATCTTCGGGGATGAGGGAGAGAAGATACGCATTGCGCTCGGCGTCGTTACGCGGCGGTGACGGCTGATCCTGCCCGAATCGGGCGGAGTAAACGCCCGGCCGCCCGCCCAGAGCCGGTACGCACAACCCGGAATCGTCGGCCAGCACCGGCTTGCGGCAGAGCGCATGGAGCGCCCGCGCCTTTAAAAGCGCGTTATCCAGAAAAGTGATCCCCGTCTCCTCACAGTCGAACTCTATTCCCAGGTCGCGGGGCGTACGTATCTCATACCCGGGAAGGGCTTGAGAGATTTCACTATGCTTGTGTTGGTTGTTGGTGGCGAGGATGATTTCATCTTGGGGAAGATCCATGGGGCACCTCTTGCGGGAACCGGGTAACTATAGTGGCCGAAAACAAAATTGTCAATCGGACCGCATTCTATTACAGGCTGGAGGGGGACCGCAACAATATCGGTTGATAAAACGCCGGAAATGATGAATAATAACCCACACCGAAAAACAGCCGCCCGAGGGCGGAAACCGAGAGTGAGGACAGCAGAATGAAAAAATACCGGAGCAGCATCACCACCCAAGGACGGCATCGCGCGGGGGCCCGGGCGCTGTGGCGCGCCAATGGACTTAAAGACGACGATTTCTCCAAACCCATCATCGCCATCGTCAACTCCTTCACGCATTTCGTGCCCGGCCACGTGCACCTGCGGGAGATCGGCGCAATGGTCAAGGAGATGGTGGACGCGGCCGGCGGCGTGGGTCTGGAATTCGACACCATCGCCATCGACGACGGCATCGCCATGGGCCATGACGGGATGCTCTACTCCCTGCCCTCGCGCGACCTGATCGCGGACTCGGTCGAATACATGGCGCAGGCCCACGTGGCGGACGCCCTCATCTGCATTCCCAATTGCGACAAGATCGTGCCCGGCATGCTCATGGCCGCCATGCGCCTCAACATCCCGGCCATCTTCGTCAGCGGCGGCCCCATGGAAGCCGGTGTCTATAAAGGAAAGAAATACGACCTGATCGACGTCATGAAACTGGAAGGCGATGCCTCGGTCTCCGACGCCGAACTGGCCGCCATCGAACAGACCGCCTGCCCCACGTGCGGTTCCTGTTCCGGCATGTTCACCGCCAACTCCATGAACTGTCTCACCGAGGCCCTGGGCATGGGCCTACCCTGGAACGGAACGCTGCTCGCTTCGCATACCCTGCGCCGCGATCTCTTCGCCCGCGCCTCACAGCGCATCGTGGAGATGGCCAAAGCCTATTATGAGAACGGCGACGAACGCGTGCTGCCGCGTTCCATCGCCACCCGGGAGGCTTTTGAGAACGCCATGAGCCTGGATATCGCCATGGGCGGTTCCACCAATACGGTGCTGCACATCCTGGCCGTGGCCCGGGAGGCCGGCGTCGACTTCACCATGAAAGACATTGAGCGGTTGTCGCGGCGCGTGCCCACCCTCTGCAAAGTGGCGCCGTCCTCGCACTACCACGTGGAAGACGTCCACCGCGCCGGCGGCATCACCGCCATTATGGGCGAGCTGGACCGGGCCGGGCTCATCCACGGCGGCTGTTTCACGGTCTACGGCAAGACGATGAAAGACGTGCTCAAGGAAAACGACCTGGGCGGCAAAGACCCCGCCCTCACTGCTGAGGCCAAAAAAATCGTTCTGGCCGCGCCCAAGGGCGAACGCTCCAGCGTCGGAATGTCGCAGAGTGAGTTGCACAAGGAAGCCGACCTGGACCGTACCGCCGGCTGCATCCGGGACAAGGAACATGCGTACAGCCAGGACGGCGGTCTGGCCGTCCTGCACGGTAATATCGCTGAAAACGGCTGCGTGGTCAAAACGGCCGGCGTGGATAGATCCATTGAAAAGTTCACGGGTAAAGCTCGCGTCTTCGACTCCCAGGACCAGGCGGCCGAGGCCATCCTGGCGGACAAGATCAAACCGGGCGACGTGGTGGTCATCCGCTACGAAGGCCCATCCGGCGGACCGGGAATGCAGGAGATGCTCTACCCCACCACCTACCTGGCTTCCAAAAAGCTCAACACGCAATGCGCCCTCATCACCGACGGCCGCTTCTCCGGCGGCAGCGCGGGGTTGAGCGTGGGGCACATCTCGCCCGAGGCCGCCCGGGGCGGACTGCTGGCGCTGGTGGAAGAGAATGACGAGATCGCCATCGACATCCCGGACCGGAAGATCGCCCTCCGGGTGCCCGACGCCGAACTGGCCGCCCGCAAGGAGAAACTCCTTAAGGCCGGCGGCTTCAAGCCCCGCCGCGATCGCACCGTTTCGCCCGCGCTCAAGCTCTACGCCATGTTCGCCACCAGCGCGGATCAGGGCGCGGTGAGGGACACGTCTAAAATAACATGATGTCCGACTCCACCCGCGGCGGACGGGGCGGGCCTTCCGGCCGCCTTTTTTGGTACGCGGCGGTGGCGTGCTGCCTGTACGCCGCGCCGGGACTGCACGCGCAGGCGCGATACCGGCTGGTGCTCGATCCCGGTTTCTCCTCCGCACCCATGGCGGAGGATCTTCTCTCCGCGCACCGGGCGCTGTACGCGGTGGAAAATCAGCTGCTGCCTCCCCTCCTCTTCCCCGAAGAATCCTTCCCGCCCAAAGCCGGCGGCATGCTTTACCGGCTGGGCAAGACCGTTCTCCTGGACAACATAGTGGACCATCTGACCATTCTCATCCAGCACGAAGTATTCGGGCATGGGGCCCGCTACCGCGAATTCGGTTCCTGGGACAACAGGTACCACCTGAGTCTCTTTCCCCCATTCGGCCCGGGCTCTGGCCGGGCGCACAGCGACGTCTTTTCCAAAACGCTCTCCGCCGAGGAATGGATCCTGTCCGCGGCGGCCGGCAATGAAGCCAACACCCTGCTTTCCCTAAGCCTGCGCCGGAAATGGCTGGAACGGGGCCGGATCAATTTCCGCGAAACCGTCCTCTATTCCTTTGCCGCGCAGAACATCACCTGGTACATCCTGCGCACCCGCTTCGGTGACAGCAGTTCGGGCGATATCGCCGAACTCCTTGACAGGGTCAACGCGCTCCACGCCTCCAGCGGCGCGGCCTTGACGCTGGACGATCTGGCCTGGTCCTGCCTGGTCAACTTCCTGGATCCCTTCCAGTATTACGCGGTAATCGGGTACATATACGCGTATCTCTTCAGCGGCCTCGAATACTTCGACCTGCCCCTCGTTGATTTTGGCGTATGCCGCTACCTGCCCGCCGCGCATTTCTGCCTTTCGCCGCTGGGCGTTGAATTCTACCTGGACAATTACTTCCGGTTTGATTCCTTTCTCCTCTCCGCTTCGCTCCGCTCCGCCCCGCCCACGTTCGGTTTCTCCGGCGGTCTCAATCTGGAATTATCCGGCCTCGTGCTGGCGGACTGGATTGCCCTCAACGGGAGCCTGGACGTCTGGTACCAGCCGGCTTTGGGTTACGGCGCCGGCAATACGATCAGGCCCGGGTGGGCGGGCCTGGGCGTACTGGCCGCGGCGGGTCTGGACGTTTACTTTACTGAAACGGCGGGCCTGACCGCGCACGTCGGATTTAAAACCGAAGGATGGGTGGCGGGCCGGCCCCTGGCCGGCGGATGCTTCTTCTCCGCCGGGGTAACCGTCCGGGAAAAATAAAGCCGACCGGTCCGGAACGCGTCCCCACCCGCGCCGGGAATGTTCCCGCTGAATTTTACCGGAAAATAAGACAGCCCGCAGGGCCCGCCATGGTGTATAATGGCAGTACGGAGGACAATATGAAACATCTCATGTTCGTTGCTTTGGTAGCCACGCTGGCGGCGGGCACGGTCCAGGCGCAAGCGGCCCTGCGGCCCGGGGATATGTGTCTGGCCTTTTGGGAAGAAACCGGATTTTACTATGTAGGCACCGTGGTGGCGGATGACGCCACCGTCAAAGGCGGCGGCTATCTGGTGGTGTTCGCGGATGGCGATCAAGCGGTCGTGCCGCGCGACCGGGTAAAACCGCAGACGCTCACCACGGGCAGTCAGGTGCTGGCCATGTGGACCGACCGGGAATTCTACCCCGGGACCATCACCAAGGTCCTGGGAGGCGCCGTGTACATCGAATTCGAAGACGGCGACAAGGGCTGGACCAGCTGGGCGGGCATCGCGCTGGAAGGAGAATAACCGAAGACCCCGTCATGGCAACCACGCGGAGAAGACGGACCCAAGGGCGGGTCCGTCTTCTCTTTTTTGGGGCCGTGCCCATGACCAGGCGCCGCTTTACCTTCACCGCTTCCCGGCTTATCTTAGAGAGAGGAGGAGCAACGGAAAAAGTCGAATAGACCGAAAGGCGAGGATAAAAAAATATGAGCAATCTTGAATTAAAAAAATGCATCCCCTGCAGCGGGGGAACTCCACCCCTGTCGGAAGCGGAAGAGCGGCTCTACATGGGACAAATTCATGGCTGGTCACTGCACCGCAAGAGCGTGCATCAACTCCATAAACTTTTCCAGTTTCCCAGCTTTGAAAAAGCGGTGGAATTCGTAAACATGGTGGCCCGGCTGGCGCAAACAGAAGACCACCACCCCGACATCTACCTGACCTACCGGCACGTGACGCTGGTGCTTTGGACCAAAAAGATCACCGGCCTGTCGGAGAACGATTTTATTTTAGCGGCTAAAATCGACCAGCTGCCGTACAGCGGGGTGTAGCAATCGACCGCTCCGTGTTTCATGGCCTTTCGCTTGCCTGATCCCCGCCGGGATGGTATAGTATTCACCGCCTCAGATGAAACCAACGACACGCGCGCGCATACTATGCTTCATATTAGTTATTCCGGCGTTTATTCCGGCCTGCGGACGGAAACCGGCGACGGAGGCGGGGGCCTTCTTCAGCGGGCCGGACCTGGCCGGGAGGAAGGTCGTCATCCCCATCCGTCCGGCGCATATCGTCTCCCTGGCACCCAGCAACACGGAAACCGTCTTCGCCCTGGGCGCGGGCGACCGGCTCAAGGGCCGTACCAATGTGTGCGATTTTCCGCCGGCGGCGCGCGCCGTTCCTCCCCTGGGCGACCTGGGACGGATCAGCCTGGAGAAAATCGTGGAACGGTCCCCGGACCTGGTCCTGGCCGGCAACAAGACGGACCCGGAGGCGCTGGCCATTCTGGCGCGAATGGGGATCCCCACCGCGGTCACCGAAGCCACGACGATTGCGGAAACCTACCGTTCCATCCTCCTGATCGGGAGCATGACCGGGACCTCGGCCGGCGCCGGGAACCTGGTGAAAAAAATGCGCGCGGAGATCACGACGATCACCGACCGGGTGCGGGGAACGGACAAACCGCTCGTCTATTACGTGGTGGGATTCGGCCAGGGGGGCAATTGGACGGCCGGACCGGGGAGCTTCATTGACGAAATGATCACCTTGTCCGGCGGGCGGAACGCAGCGGCCGATCTGGGACGGCCGTGGGGACTTTTTCAACTGGAGAAACTCATCACCCTCGATCCGGATATCATACTGGCCGGCCGGCACACCGGCGCCCCGGCACTGCTGCAAACCGAACCGGGGTACCGCGGCCTCAGCGCCATCAAGCACGACCGTCTGGTGATCATCGACGACGATCTGGTCAACCGCCCCGGTCCCCGCCTGCCGCGGGGACTGCGCGAGATCGCCCGCGCCCTGCACCCGGACCTCTTTCCCCGGGAGGACGACCAATGAGAAAAAAAAAGATTCCGGTTTCCGTGATCATCGGCCTTTTGGCCGTGCTCCTCGTGGTCTGCATGGTCTCCTCGATCTTCTGGGGCAGGACGATCCACGCGGCCCAGGTGCTCGGTTTTCTGGCGCTCCGCCTGGGGCTGCCGGACGGGTGGCTGGGACTGACCGCGCCGTCGGTCGCCGTGGGCGACACCCTGGACCTGGCCCTGCCCCGCATTCTCCTGGCCGCCGTGGTGGGCGCGGGCCTGGCTTGGTCCGGCGCCATCTTCCAGGCCCTGTTTCGCAATCCCCTGGCCGATCCCTATTTTCTGGGCGTTTCAGCCGGCGCCTCCTTCGGCACCACCCTGGTGCTGGTACTGACCAGCGGCGCCACGCTGGCGGTTCCCTGGCTGGCCGCGGGCCTGGCCCCGCCGGCCGCCTTCGTCTTCGCCCTGGCCGCGGTCTTCACGGTCTATCTCATCGCCCGCCAGCGCGGACGGTTGCCCCTGGCCCAGTTGATCCTGGCGGGGATCGCGGTGAGCGCCGTGCTCACGGCCCTGGTCTCGGGCCTGATGCTCATGGCGAGCGCCCGCATGGAGCGGATTATCATGGCCACCATGGGGAGTTTTTGGCGGGCCACCTGGGAAAAACTGGCCGTGGCCCTGCCCCTGACCCTGCTGGCCATGACCGTGAGTTTCTTTTTTGCCCGCGACCTGAATCTCATCCTTTTCGGGGAGGAATCCGCCTTCGCCCTGGGAGTGGAAACCGAAAAACGCAAGCTCCTGCTGCTGACCCTGGCTTCCCTGCTGGGCGCCATCGCGGTGGCGGTGAGCGGCATCATCTGGTTCGCGGGATTGATCGTGCCCCACCTCACCCGTCTCCTGGTCGGCCCGAACAACCGCCGCCTTCTGCCCGCCTCGGCCTTGGCCGGGGCCGTGCTCCTGGTCACGGCCGACTCGCTTTCCCGCACGCTCTTCCCCTCGGGCGAAATTCCCATCGGCATCCTGACCGCCCTGTGCGGGGCGCCGTTCTTCATCTACCTCATCCTGAAAAACAAGAAAAAAGCCGCGGTCGGGGGGGTGACATAATGCGTGACGATCAGGCCGCCATCAAGGTAGATTCCCTGTCCTTCGCCTACGGCGCAACCCGCGTTCTTTCCGGCGTTTCATTTACCTGCGCGCCGGGAAGTATAGTGGCCGTCCTTGGTCCCAACGGTTCGGGCAAGACCACGCTCCTGCGCGCGCTTTTCGGGTGGCTCAAACCCGGGCACGACACGGTATTTATAGAAGGAAAGGACATTCTCTCTTTGACCCGCCCGGAAGCGGCCCGCCGCATCGCGTACGTGGCCCAGTCCGCGGACACGGACAGCGCCTTTACGGTCCGCGAAACGGTACTCATGGGGCGCGCTCCCCACCTGCGTTTCTTGGAACGGGAAGACCGGGCCGACCGGAAGAAAGCCGAGGCGGCCCTGCGTCTCACCGACATTGTTTCCCTGGCCGATAGGGATATCTCCACCCTCTCCGGTGGAGAATGGAAACGCGTCATGCTGGCCCAGGCCCTGGCCCAGGACGCGGAGATTCTTCTACTGGACGAACCCACCGCCCATCTGGACCTGGCCCATCAGGAAGACATTCTGCGCCTGCTTAAAAAGATGCGGGACGAAAAGGGTATTACCATCGTCATTGTGCTCCATGACCTGAACTCAGCCTCGCTTTTCGCCGAGCGCATCATCCTGTTGAAAGAAGGCGCCGTGGCCGCCGACGGAACGCCCGAGCACGTATTGACGCCGCAGACCATCCGGGAAGTCTACGGTGTGAACGTGGCGGTGATCCCCCATCCCCGGTCGGGGAAACCCTGTATCTTACCGCCGGGGTGAAATCCAGACAGAATACGAATGAGGAGTGCTGATGAAACGAACGCGGCTCTTTTTATTATTTTGGTGCGCGGCCACCGTTGGAGCCGCGGCGCAGGACCTCTCTGCCATGAACGCCGACGAATTGAACACGGCCGGCTACCGGCTGTACGAACAGAAGCAGTACCAGGCGGCCCTACCCTATTTTAAGGCAGCCTTGGAAAAAACCCCCGGGTATGTGTACCCTCATTACAACTACGCGTGTGTAGTCTCCCTGGTATTGCAAGGCGGGGGAAAGGGACCGTATTCCCCAAGCGACATCCTGAAGCACCTGCTTGTTTCCTTCCATTTAAAACAATCCTATGTGTCCAAATGGCGCACGGACCCGGATCTGATGTGGTACCGGGAGCATCATGCCCGACAGGACGGCCTATATGACGTGGACGCTTCGGCCGATGAACCATCGATCCGCCGGCGGCTGACCGCGACCACCCGGTATTACATCGGATCATCCGAGGGCGTGGCCCCGGTCTTCGCCTCCGTACGTTTTTCGCCCCAGGGATCGGTCAGCGGAATCCTGAGGGTCATGGACGCTGAAAATCCCGGCCGGTCCGACCAGCCCATCCGGGGACGGTATTTTCTCCACGGAAATCTGGTGTATATCGCCTTTGAGGAGGAATATCCCTGCTACGGCGGTGCCTGGGGATTCATGCAGGATCTCTATCTGGTCATCCGACCGGATGACATCCGCGTT
>CAYQRT010000122.1:0-5667 GCA_964419695.1 uncultured Spirochaetaceae bacterium
GACAAAAGCCGTCCGTACCTCCCCGCAGATGTCGCATAACCGCCGGATATGGCTGTCGTCCAGAAAATCGTTTTCGAAAATAACCTTCAGGATGGCCCCGCGGGCCAGTACCGCGTCATTGACCGATCGGATCTCATCCGTGACGTAATCCCAACCGCCTCCCAGCACCTTGCCTATGTTGACCACCACGTCGATCTCCGCGGCCCCGTGGTCCGCCGCGGCCGCCGCTTCCGCGGTTTTATCGGCGATGGTGGCATTGCCGTGAGGGAATGACGCCACCGCGCAGACGAGCGTGGAAGAGCCGGCCAGAAGCGCCGCGGCTTCCCGGACCGCATAGGGCTTGACGCAGACGGTGGCCGCGCCCAGGGAGCGCGCCAGGGCGCAACCGGTTCTGAGATCGGCGTCGGTCAGCGTGGGATGCAGCAGTGAGTGATCGATCATGCCGGCGATGCGTAAAGCGGAAAGCGGTTCATCCATGGGGACCTCCGTGAGTATCGTCAGTCTACCGCGCCCAACGGTCAATGGGAAGGCCGCGTACTGATTGGGCGGCGCGCACGGGACTTGACAGGTGCGCCCGTTTCGATTCATTCTCTACCAGGGGGCCTCACAAAACTTTCTTTAGAAAGGAGAGGCAATGAATTCAGTCACTGTCATTTCAAGAAAAACACCGAAAACAAAAAGGCCGATCGACAAAAAAGTGTATACCATCTCTTCTTCATTGCGTAAGACTCCCTTTGATCTCAAAAAGAACAAGAAATTCACCGTCGGTCGCGCTTCCAAAAACACCATGAGCCTGAAGGCGGGAACGGTATCGGAAGTGCATGCTTCCATCAGGTGGGACAAATCGTCGTTCAAGATCAAGGATGAAAGGTCAACCAACGGGACATTCGTCAATGGCAAGCGGATCAGCGGCGTGACCATCCTGAAAAGCGGCGACAAGATCAAGGTGGGCCAGTTCGTGCTTACCTATGGCGTCAAAAAGGTCAGGGAGAAACCGGCCCCGGCCAAGAAAAAAACCGCTTCCAAAAAGAAAAAGGCCAAAGCCAAAAGCGCCAAACGGACCCCGGCTAAAAAAACCTCACGAAAAAAGGCCAAAAAGACCGTCCGGTCCCGGGCAAAAAAAACCACGGCTCGCAAACGTCCGGCTGCGCGCCGGAAGCCGGCCCGCAAACCCTTCCGGAGGGATATGGCGGTGACGCGGATCAGATTTTAGCGGGAATTTCTCCCGTAACGGCAATACCGTATTTCAGAAGGGACGCGTCTCCCGGCGGAGACGGCGTCCCTTTTTTTACATGTACGGTAACAGGCCCGAGCGGGCTTGACGATTACCGTTTGAGCAGCGTATTGAGAAAAGTCACCTTGGACATTTCCTGGAAATTTTGTCCTCCCTCGTGGCGGTTGTAGCGCCAGACGTTGATGCTCTTTTCTCCGGCGTAATGGTTATAGGCGGCGTAGACGGTACGGGGCGGACAGGTGTCGTCCATCAGGCCCACGGAAAACAGGGACGGACAACGCGCCCGGGCGGCGAAATTGACGCAGTCGAAATAGGCGAGCGTGGCGAACACCGTATCCACCTGATCGCGGTGCACCTGGCAGTACTTGACGATCTCCTGATAGGGATAACTGTCGGTGATCTCGGTGGCGGTTCTGATATGGCAGAGGAAGGGAACGTCGGGAAGCGCGGCGATCAGGTCGGGCACCAATCCGGCCGCGGCCAGGGTCATGCCCCCGCCCTGGCTGCCGCCCGTGACCGCGACGCGCCGGGCGTCCACGCCGGGACAGGCCCGGGCCGCCTCCACGGCGCGCGCCGCGTCGGTGAACACCCGGCGGTAGTAATAGGTCCGGGGAGCGAGAATGCCCTTGGTCATAAACCCGGGATAGTGGGGGCTGGATCCTTCCGGTTCCGGATCAGCCGTGTCCCCGGGGCACCAGGTGGAACCCTGCCCGCGCGTGTCCATGATGAAGTGGGCGAATCCGGACGCGCTCCACAACAGCCGGTCCACGGGCAGGCCGCGACCGCCGCCGTACCCCACGAATTCCACCACGCAGGGCAGGGGAGCCCTGGTCGCTTTCGGTTTGAGGAACCACCCCTTGACGGGTTGCCCGCCATACCCGGAGAAGGTGACATCGAAGACGTCCATCAGGGTCAGACCGCCGTCGACCGGCTGGAAGACGGTCTTCAGGGGGAACGCCCGCGCTTCCTGCAGGGTATCCGACCAGAAACGGTCGAAATCGGCCGGTTCGGACCGTTCCGGACGATAGGCTTCCAATTCCTTCAGTGGCAGGTCTATAAACACGTGAGGCCCTCCTTGTTTCGATCAATGCGTCTGGTGCGTGTATTGTAGCCCGCACCATCACAAAGAACAAGCTGGGGGTGGAGTGGGACAGTCCCTCGAGAGGAGAACCGTCCCACTACTCTTGCCAGCCGGCCAGCAGTTGTCCCAGGCCCTCCAGTTCGGCGCCCGTGAAGGAGTGAATGATCAGGTCCGCGCGGGACAGGTCTTGCGAGCCGGAATTCGGGTTGGCAAAACCCACGGCGCCCATACCGGCCGCCTTGGCTCCGGCCACGCCGTGGGGTGAATCTTCCACAACCAGGCACTGACCGGGGGCGACTCCCAAAAGCGACGCGGTTGCCAGAAAAATATCAGGGTGCGGTTTACCGTGGGGCACTTCATCGCCCGCTACGCTCACAGGAAAATAACCGGAGAGACCTGACTTTTCGAGCGTCAACTCGATGACGAGCCGGGGAGAAGATGAGGCTAATCCCAGTGGCAGGGCCAGGTCACTGAGACGGTCAAGAAGCGAAACGATACCCGGAATCGGGTCCAGTGATTCCAGGGCCATGAGACTGTTCAGGTGAGCGCGGTAGGAGCGTGCAATGAGTTCGTCCACTTTTTCCGCGAGGTGGAAGCGGGTTTTAAGGGTGCTCCACATCCTGTATGACGATGAGCCGACGAACGCGGCGTACTCTGCCTCTGGCAGGGAAAATCCCAACTCCCGGAAGAGGACGGTGTTGCTTTGAAAATAGGAGGGTTCGGTATCCACCAACACCCCGTCCATGTCGAAGATAACAGCCGATTGCTGCATGAAATGACCGCCCCGCTCTGATGGTATGGATGACCGCCTGCTCACGCGGTGATGGAATTCAATGTCTCCGCACGCGTCGTAATCAGGCGGCATGATGAGCGTTGAATATGGTGCAAGACGTTAATTTCGTCAAGCGGAAATAGATAGAAAATACACCCGTCGGCTGTACCCGACGGGTGTGGTTGCGGTGGTCCTTGTTTTAAAGATGAGAGATGGTTCTGCCTCGCCAAAACGGGACACAACCGATCACGCGCGCAGCCGTTCCAAGTTGGCCCTGGCCTGGGGAACGTTTTTAAGGAACCCTTCCAGCTTGTCGCAGCCATAATCGGCACAGGCGGCGCAGGTAGACACCTTCTTTTCCAGGCCGCACAGGCGGATTTGGCAGACGGCGCAATACCCGACGTGAGGGCCCGCGGTCTCCGTACAGCCGTTACAGTCCACGTCCCGGGCGCTCAGGGCCGTGTTGAATTGTGTGGACCACTGGTCCGCGGTTTTCTGGCGTTCCTCCAGCGTAAACCGTTCGGCCGCGTGATAGGCGGGACAGGCGGCGCAGTCCAGGCCGCAGAATCCGATTTTTTTTTCTGACATAGAGCCTCCTTACGAGTTTTAAACTACCATAGTCCGGAAGTGTGACAGCCGTATGTCAGGTTTCACGCGACGGATGTGAAGTTTTCTGTATGACCACGGATCAGCGTTTGAGACGTGGATCAGATGATGATCGATCGGGATCGGCGGTGAACCGTTCCTTGAGACGGCCGAAATAATCCACCGCTTCGTTCTCTTCCACAAGTTCTTCCTTGTACACGTCGCAGAATTCCTCGGGAATTTCGGCTAAAAAGCTGGACGGAGAGGAAATAACAGGCGTTCCCATGCGCCGCCTGGCGGCCGCCGCGGAAATGTACAGTTTGCGCTCAGCCCGGGTCAGGGCCACGTAGAAGAGGCGGCGTTCCTCCTCCACGTTGCCCCCGGCCTCTTCCACGGAACGTTCATGGGGAAAGACGCCTTCTTCGGCACCGGCGATGAACACCGTATCGAACTCCAGTCCCTTGGCCGCGTGCACGGTCATCAGGTTGATCTTGTCCACATCGTCCTTGTCCTTGTTCTCCTCCATCTGCAGGAGATTGATGCCGATCAGGTAGTCACGCAGGCTGGGGGAGCGGTTGTCCGGATCGGCCTCGTAGTCGGCCACGGAGTTGATCAGGCTTTCCACGTTGCCGAATTTCCAGCGGGCCACCTCCTCTTTTTTATGCTGGGAAAGAAGCCAGCCCCGGTAGTCGATCCGGTCCACCAGGGCCCGCATGCCCTGGGCCATGCCCCGGCCCGGGGTGATGGCGCCCCGCGCCGCTTCAACGATACCGGCGAACTCAAGCAGCTGGGCCCGGGCCTTGCCGGCCAGGTGACTTTCGTCCCGGTCGCCCGCGGATTGCGCCTTAACGTGCTCGATGGCGGCGAAGAGAGAACAGGAGTGCCTGCGCGCCACGCCCACCAGTTCCTCGATCACCGCCTTGCCCAGGCCCCGCCGCGGCGTGTTGATGATCCGGAGCAGGCTCTGATCATCGTTCGGATTGACCACCACCGTCAGGTAGGAGAGGATGTCCTTTACCTCCCGGCGGCTGAAGAAACTCATGCCCCCGGAGACCAGGTAGGGGATGCGGTGGCGGAGCAGGGCCTCCTCAATGGAGCGGGTCAGGTGGTTGGCCCGGACCAGGATGCCCATCTCCCGGAAGGGCACGCGGTGTTTTTGCGCCTGGGAGCGGATCTGGCCGATGATGAACTCGCCCTCCTCGGTTTCGTTGGCGGGAAAGGCCAGGGTGATGAGCTCGCCGCCCCGGCGGTCGGTGCGCAGGGCCTTGGGTTTGCGCACCGCATTATGGGCGATGACCGCATTGGCGGCCGCCAGAATCACGTCCGAGGAGCGGTAATTGCGTTCCAGCTTGATCTCCAGGGCCCCCGGGAAATCCGTTTCAAAACGGAGCAGGTTTTCAAAATGCGCGCCGCGGAAGGAGTAGATGGACTGGTCCTCGTCGCCCACCACGCAGATGTTCTTGTGCTCTCGGGCCAGGGCGGTGATGAAGTGGTACTGGATGTCGGAAGTGTCCTGGAACTCGTCCACCATGATGTAGCGGAAGCGTTCCTGGAAGCGGGAAAGCGCGTCCGGATGATCGTGAAAAAGCTGGATGGGCACGGTGATCAAATCGTCGAAATCGAAGGCGTTGTACAATCTCAGGGAGCGGTTGTATTCATGGTACAGGGGTTCAAAGGCCGTTACCGATCCTTCCCATTGCTGACGGTGAGTTTTTATCTTGGAAAAGAGGGCGGCCAGGAAGGAGGCCGGGGTTTTGCCGATGTCCAGCTTCATCTCATGGGCCAGGTCTTTGATGAGATTTTCCCTATCGGATTCATCAAAGACGGTAAAGTCACGTTTGTATCCCACCAGGGAATGGCATTCGGAAAGAATACGCAAGCCGAAGGCGTGAAAGGTGGCAATGGTGAGGCGGGTCAGTTTCTTCCCCGTCAGACCGCGTACGCGGTGGCGCATCTCCGCCGCCGCCTTCTTGGTGAAGGTGACCGCCAGGATGG
>CAYQRT010000122.1:5767-8743 GCA_964419695.1 uncultured Spirochaetaceae bacterium
CCTCCCCGCAGTTCAAAAATGGGAATGAGGCAGGCCAAGCCTGCGGCCAAAAAAGTGGCAATGGTCACGGTGACTCCTCGGGAAAGATTTATCCACCGGTGCGTCAGCGGCGGAATATGGGGATTTAATACGAAAAAAGGGTTTGAATCAACACCCCGTGGTGACGTGTCGCAGCGGCGGAGGATACCGCGTACCGGCGGCCTGGCAGGCCGCCCTGTTTACAGAAGTTGATTTTAGTGTACAATGCTTTCACTATGAAAGCGGCAAGGAAATCCCCCCAGAAATACTGGCCCCTGGCCAACAGAAAGCTTGTTTCGCTCATCATCTATGCGGCTTCGGCCCTCTTTACCTTCGTGCTCATCTTCGGGGTGGCTTGGAACGTCTGGCCGGAATTGGCGGATTCGAACCGGCCCGAATTCCGCCTGGAGGGGATCGCCGACGGCGGATATTACCACGGTATGCTGTCGGTGACGTTTTCGGTCAAGGACGAGACCACGTCGGTGGCGCGCATCAAGCTCACCGTGGATGACGGTCCCCTCTATGACAAGGCCGTGGGCCGGAAGGAGTATTTTGACGGAGCGCTCCTGGATACCTCGGATTTAAGCGAGGGCGAGCACCGGCTTACGGTCTCGGTCATGGATAGCTCGCTCTGGAAACGGCTGGAGGAACGCACCGTCGTCTTCCAGGTGGACCGGACGCCGCCCGCTCTGGAAGTGACGGCCTTCCCCGACCACGTATTGCAGGGCGATACGCTGGGCGTGATCGTCAAGGCCAACGAACCGCTGGCTTCCCTCTCCCTGGAGCGCCAGGGTAAAACATACGAATGTTACCCCTTGAGCGGCCGGGTATTCACCTACCGCGGTCTCCTGCCGGTCAGCCCGTTTGTGCGGCCCGCCGCCATGGCGGTCGTTTGCGTGGCCCGGGACCGGGCGGGGAACGTAACCGAATCCTCTCAAGGGTATACCGTCAGCTTCAGGCATTTTGAGTCGGAACGCATCGAGCTTCCCAAAACCAAAATGGGCATTATCTCCAACACCACCCGTGTTTTAGGTGACCGGCGGAAGATGCAGGCCGCGCTGGAAAACCTTAGCGATCGACAACTGTGGGCGGGTGAATTCCGGCGGCCGACCGGGGGCATCGATTCATCATTCTACGGCACACGGCGCGTGTATTCGGACGGGAACGTCGCCTCCTGGCACCGGGGGGTGGACATCGCCAACAAGGAAGGCACACCCATCCGGGCCGCCAATTCGGGCGTGATCATCCTGGCCGAGGAGCTCTATATGTATGGGAATACGGTCATGCTCGATCATGGACAAGGCGTGGTCAGCTATTATTTCCATATGAGTAAATTGGAGGTCACAGAAGGCGATACGGTGAAGCAGGGCGGGGTGCTGGGACTGATGGGCACCACCGGCCTGTCAACCGGGCCTCATTGCCATTGGGAAATACAGGTGCATGGCGAACCCGTCAATCCCGACGACTGGGTCGTTCACAGCTTTGAGCCGAACGAGTGAGGGGTCCGATCCGGGGGACGCGGCCGTGAACCCGGCCGTGGTGTGCGGCATTGATGAGGCGGGCCGGGGTCCGCTGGCCGGTCCGGTGACCGCCGGCGCCGTGATCCTGTGTCCGGATTTCCCCCTGACCGTGCTGAACGATTCCAAGAGATTATCACCGGCCTCCCGGGCCAAGGCGGCGGCCGTGATCCGTGAGCAGGCGCTGTGCTCTGCGCTGGGCTGGGCCTGGCCCGAGGAAATAGATCGATACAACATCCATTGCGCCAGCCTTTTGGCCATGGAACGGGCCCTGAGAGCCCTGGGGGGGAGACCGGAATTGGTGCTGGTGGACGGCAAATTCACGCCACGCAGTCAGATATCCTGCCGCGCGGTGATCAAGGGCGACGCCACGGTCCCCGCGATCATGGCGGCCTCGATCCTCGCCAAGACAAGCCGGGATTTGTGGATGGAACGGTACGCCCGAATCGAGCCCGGTTACGGTTTTGAGGTGCACAAGGGGTATCCCACCGCCGGGCACAGGGAATCCGTGGTGCGCCTGGGTCTGTCTGCCATTCACCGCCGCAGTTTCAGGATTGCTTCGTCCTGACGAAAGACACCGCCTTGTCAAAGCCCTCCACGAAGCTTTCCAGGTCCTCCCGGAACACAATGATCGAATGACGTTCAAATTCCTGCTCGCCGTTCTTCTTGCTTTCCACGATATTGAGGAAGAGATCTCCGTTTCTGTTTTCCTTGACATTGAAGAAGTAGGTCCGCCGTCCGGAAATGGCCCGTGAAGAAAAAAGTTCGCCCCGTAATCCCATAATACCCATCCTCGTCCTTCGGCCTTTTTCTCACTATATCCCATGGAACTCTTTCCTTCAATCACAAAAAATATTTTCGGCACGCCGCGCGGTGAGTATGGCGCGGCGTAAGGGCAACTTTTACTTGCCTTATCCCGTTTTTTCATGGTATATTACGGGCAGTTTTGGGATATCATCCGGGGGCGGAGGCCCTTTCTTTCAGATAGAGCGACCGGAAACGTGTGATGTGGTCGTTTCCGATATACGTGAACGTGTGCGCCTGTCGTATAACGGCTATTACCTTAGCCTTCCAAGCTAATGACGTCGGTTCGACTCCGATCAGGCGCTTTCAGTAGGTGTCTCCACAAGGGGCATTCTGTTGATAGTAAAGGTCCGCCTTACCCGGCGGGCTTTTTTTTTGGCAACGGTGCGGGTGGCCGCCAGATCAATCCCGCTGCCCGCGATGTCGGCGGCCACGACCCGGCCGCGGTCCACGGGGGCGGCGGCCGTGACCGAGCGGGCGGACCGCATGATCGCGCCCACCAGGTCCCGGAGACCACTCTGCGCGGTGGAAGGGGATCACTCCGCCGACCACGGCCATGGCGCCGATCACGGCGACGTCGTATGTTTTCATTTTCAGTCCGTACCTTCATGGAGGTAGCGGACATTGCCGCTGTCAA
>CAYQRT010000123.1:0-8621 GCA_964419695.1 uncultured Spirochaetaceae bacterium
ATGGTTTTCATGACGTCCGTCCCGTTCGGGCTTGTTTTTCCGAGTATCGACGCCGGCGGACAAAAAATCGCGCGGGACGGACGAAAAAACCGGCGCGTGGCGCGCCGCCGGCACCGCCCATATTGACAGAAAGCGTCCGGAAGGACATAGTGGGTGCCTGGTAATGGACCGTTCCACCCCGGTGCTGGGGAAGCGGTAAGGATAACCTATGCAGGATAAAATCGACCTTCCCCCGGCGCAGACGCTTACCGTGCGCCAGGACGCGTGGAACGAATCGCCGTGTTATGACTGCGCGGGGTCGCCGTGCTGTACCGTGCTGCCCCTGGCCGCCCTCCGCCTGGAAAGCCGGACGGATTTCATGAACCTGGCCCTGTTGTCCTGCTATGACCATATCCGCCTGCTGTGCAAGAAGCACGGGGAATGGACGGTCTACTACGCGCGTCCCTGCCGCGACCTGGACCCCGCCACCTCCCGGTGCCGCATTCACGGTATGCCCCGGCAGAACATGGTCTGTAAATCGTACGACGCGCACGCCTGCTGGTACCGCCGGGCGTTCGCGTTCCCGCAGAACGACCGGGCCGTCTTTTTCAATCTGGACCGGCTTTTCTTCCTGGAGAAGAAGACCGACCTGCTCCGGCACGCCGGCAGCACGGGCGACCTGGAGTGGGAGGAACTCCGCAGGGAGATCGCCGAGATTCCCTGCGGTGCGAATGACATGCGGCCGGCGGCGGTGGAAACGCCGGGCCCCGCTCCCCTCTCCTTACCCTTCCGGAAATGTCCGCCCGAACAGTTTCTTTTTTTCCCCCCCTTCGGCAAACCGGAACGGGAAGTGCATTTCGAACTGGCCGCTTTCCGGCTGGGGTTCCCGGGCGTGGCCCTGGCCGTCAGCGACACCCATTGGGCGTACGTGCTGCGCACGGCATTGAATCCGGCACTGTTCGCCCGGTTGAGGGCCGATTATTTCCCCGGGCTGACAGCCCGGTACGGGTGTTTCGGTTTTCCGGAGCTCCACCGGCGCCTGGAGTTTTTTTCCGAGACGGGCGAGCAATGGCTGTTGGTTCAGCGGGAGCATCTGCCGCTGCTCCGTAGTGCGGCGCGCTACAACATGATCGGCAATGTGACCGATATTCCCGGTACGCGGGAGCTTGCCTCGCTCCTGCGGCCGTCCACCCCCCGCAAGCCGGACAAGGCGGCCTGACACGCTTAGGAAAAGGTGGAGCCTCTTCCTCAACGTGTCTTGGAAATTGCTCACCCGACCATGGCGGGCTGCGCAATTTCGGGAAGTAAAGAAGCTTTTGAAAAACCGCCTTCGGTTTTTTAAAAGCCGGCAAGAGTCTGTTTTATTTGACAAAATGCCTCGAATTCCGCACATTGATGCCATATCCGTCCGGTAGAAGAAAGCAGGCTCCCATGAAACTCACGCGCATTCTTGAACTGCAGAACGACGTTGAGGCCCGGCTCCTGGACGCGGTGCTTTTGGAACGAGAGATTCCGCACGTGATCCGCTCCCTGCACGATACGGCCTATGACGGCTTGATGCAGGCCCAAGCCGGTTGTTGGGGTTGGGTGGAGGCGCCGGAAGAAGAACGCGAGACCATCGCCGCGCTGTACCACGACATCATCATTCGCCGGGGCGAGGACGAGATGCGGGACGGTTTGGCCGGGGAGGAGACGGCGGAGGAAGACACCGCTGAGGATGAGGTGCTGCCGCCGCCCCGGAAAAAGGGACAGGCCGACATCATGTTCTGGGGGCTGATATTTATAGCGGCCGGCCTGGTGCTGCTCGGCATTATCGTGCTGGTGTCGAGATAGGCGGCCGGCACGGCCCCCGGGTGAGGAGGACGAACATGCCGTTTGTCAAAATAATGGAACTGAAGAACGAAATCGAGGCCAACCTGCTGGCGGCGGTATTGCGTGAAAGACGGATCCCCCACGCGGTCCGCCGCTACGCCGATCCCGTCCTGGGCGGTTTTTTCCAGACGGAATTCGGCTGGGGTTGCCTGGAGGGCGAGGCGGACGACGCCGAGGCCATCCGGCAGGTATGCGCCGATTTCAAAGCCGCGCCCGCGGAACCGGTCGATGAAGCCGCGGAATAAGTTTTTCCTGGTCCTGGCGGGCGCGGCGGCGGCGGCCGTCCTGGCTTGCGTGCTGATCAATGTCTACGTATCCGCCTCCACCGCCGTCCAGATCAAGCCGGTGGCCGCCCTCGCGCGCGCCCAGGGCGTGCTGCTGCTGGGCGCGCGCGTCTACCCGAACGGACGCGTCTCCCCTATCGTTCAGGATCGCATCACCACCGCCCTGGCCGTCTACCGGGCCGGCAAGGCACAGAAGATCCTGGTCTCCGGCGATCACGGCACCCGGTATTACGATGAAGTGAACACCATTAAAAAGAAACTATTGGAGGCCGGGGTGCCGGATGAAGACATCTTCCTGGATCACGCGGGATTCAACACCTACGACAGCGTCTACCGGGCACGGGACGTGTTCGCCGCCTCTTCGCTCGTCATTGTCACGCAGGCCTTTCACCTGGACCGGGCCCTGTACACGGCCAACCAGTTGGGCGTGCCCGCCCAGGGCGTGGCGGCCGACCGGCGCCGCTACCGTGACGCGCGCTGGTACGCGGTGCGCGAGTTCGCGGCCAATGTGGCCATGTTCTTGAAGGCGGCGGTTTTCAAGCCCAAACCCAGGTATCTGGGGCCCGTGATCCCCCTGTCGGGCAGCGGTCTGGCCACGCGGGGTTGAGGAATGTGCCGTGTCCCGTCGTCCGCCATTGCCGACACTGAAAAAAGACTCTTGGCTTTGCGGAAGGAGACTACCCATGAACCGCCGTATTCCCCTGTATTCGTTGGTACGGATTTGCGTCCTTCTCCTCTCCAGCGCCTCCTGCGCCACGGCCGGCGGGCCGCCCGCGGAAGCGCCCGACCGCTTTTTCGATTTCGTCATACCCTGGGACGACGCGGCCGCCACCGCGGTCAGCCTGCGCGGACTTTCCGCCGCCCCGGCCGGCGGACAAGGCTTCGTTAGCGCCACCCCTGAGGGGCACCTGCGCGTGTCTTCCGGCCGGATCCGGTTCTGGGGAGTCAATCTCGCCTTCGGCGCTAATTTCCCGGACAAGGATGCGGCCCCCGCCATCGCCGCGCGGATCGCAAAATACGGCGTCAACCTGGTGCGGTTCCATCACATGGACAACCGGGCGGCGCCGGACGGATTGTGGAAGACCATTAACCCCGACCGGGAGCTCGATCCCGAACAGCTCGACAAACTGGATTTTTTTATCGCCGAGCTCAAGAAGAACGGCGTCTACGCGGACCTCAACCTGCTCGTCTCCCGGCCCTTCCGGCGGGGATCGGATTTGCCCGCCGATATCGAAAAGGTGACCGACTGGAAGCGGCGCGCCACGCTGGGGTTCTTTGACGATCAACTGCTTTCCCTGCAGAAGACCCTGGCCCGCGATCTGTTGACGCACCGCAACCCCTATACGGGCCGCCGCTACACCGACGAACCGGCTGTGGCGTTTATTGAGATCAACAACGAGAACGGCCTGGCGCACTCCTTTCTCTCCGGCGAGCTGGACGACCTGCCCGCGTTCTACGCGGCCGAACTGCGCGCGCGTTGGAATGCCTGGCTGGCCGGGCGCTACCGTGACCAGGCCGCCCTGGAACGGGCCTGGCGGGCACGTCTGGTGGAGCCGGGCCGGGAAGCGCTGGCCAATGGCGATTTTTCTTCCGGCCCCAGCGGCGGCTGGAACATGGAAAACCACGGGACCGCGCGCAGCACGGCCGCGGTGGACGGGGACGGGCCCGCCGGCCGTCCCGCCCTGCGCCTGAGCGTCACCAGTCCTTCCAGCGCCGGCTGGCACGTGCAGTTCAACCAGCCGCGCCTGACGCTGGCCGCGGACGCGCCGTACACGCTGGAGTTCGACGCCCGCAGCGACGCGCCCGGGACCCTGGATGTCAACATCGGCATGGCGCATGATCCCTGGGAGAATCTGGGTTTTCAGGCGACGGTCAGCCTGGACCGCGCCTGGAAACATTTTACGTTTCCCTCGGTCATGCTTGCGCGCGGAGACGACAATGCCCGGCTCAATTTTTCCGGCCTGGGCCTGACGGCCCGGACGGTCTGGATCGCCGGGGTGAGCCTCCGTCCCGGCGGCGCGGTCGGCCTCCGGCCCGGGGAACGGCTGGGTGAACCGGGCATCGGCCTGTTCACCTCCCGCGGCGGCGACGGGCGCACCCGCGAGGGCCGGAGGGACTGGTTCACCTTTTTGCTGGAAACGGAGGAACGCTACTGGAATACAATGCACGATTTTATCAAGCGGGATCTTAAGGCCCGGCCGCTTGTATTCGGGACCATTGTGGGCACGAGTACGCCCGGCCTGCAGGCGGAGTTCGACGCGGTGGACAGCCACGCTTACTGGAACCACCCGACTTTTCCCCACCGGGCCTGGGACCCCGACGACTGGTTCGTACTCAACACGGCCATGGTGAACCATCCCCGGTCGTCCACGCTGGCCGGCCTGTTCGTGAAACGGGTCAAGGGCAAGCCGCATTGCCTGACCGAGTACAACCACGCTTTCCCCAATGTGTATGAAGCGGAAGCTTTCCCCCTGGTCGCGCTCTACGCCGGCCTGCAGGACTGGGACGTGGTCATTCCCTTCGCCTATTCGCACCGCCTCCGCGACTGGGACACGCGGCATCCGGTCAATTTCTTCGACGTGGATCAGAACCCCCTCAAGCTGGCCTCCTTCGTGCCCGCGGCCCTGGCTTTCCGGCGCGGGGACGTGCGGCCGGCGGTGCGGGAACTCTCCGCGGCGCTCGACCGGAAGAAGGAGGAGGAGTTGCTGCCGGACGCGCATGCCTGGCGGCTGGTGGACGGCGGCTCGGCCGGACTCGATCCCGTCCAGGGGTTCATCCACCGGCTTTCCATAGATCCCCGGGCGGCCATGAACACGGCGGCGGTCGCCGCGGACGTGGAACGGCCCGTATTCACCTCGGACACGGGCCAGCTGGTCTGGGACGCGAGCCTGCCCGGCCGGGGCCTGGTTACGGCGGACACCCCACGCACCAAGATGGCGGTCGGCTTCTCGGGCGGCCGGACGGTGGATCTGGGCGGAGTCGTCATTGAAACCAAACAAACCGTGCTTGCCGGGTTTGCCGTCATAGGAGTCACGGTGACGGAGGGCGATTCATTTGCGAACGCCCGGCGCCTGGTGGTCACCGCCCTGGGCGCCCAGGAAAACACCGGTTCCGTCTGGTACCGCTACCCGCGCACCCGGATCGATTTTCCCCCGGCCGCGGGCGAACAGGTGACGTTCGGCAACAACTACGGCCGGGCCCCGTCACGGGTGGAGGGGATTGAGGCCGTCCTTACCCTGCCGTACCCGGCGCGCCGGCTCAAGGTCTGGGCCCTGGATGCGGCGGGCCACCGGTCCACTGCAGTCAAGGTCGTGGAAGGAAAAGATGGAGCGCTCCTCAGGATCGGTCCGCAATATCAGGCCGTCTGGTATGAGGTGGAGGTGGGGGATTGATACCCTCCGCCATTTCCCGCGCGGACGAACCCTCGAAACACAGTAGTTTTTCGAGGTTCCCTTTATAGAGAAATCATTCTACAATAGTGTCATGCCCACGCCCGTGATCCGGCCGGACAAGGATGAAAACCTCATGGAGGAGGCCGCGCAGTTCGTGCGCTCCCTGCCGCGCCTGACGCCGGCCGAGTGTGAGAAGGCCCTCCGGGCCCGGACCTACGTGGCCCAGAACGGTCCGGTGCGGGCGGTAAGCCTGGCGGCCTTCCGGCACGTGGAGCGGCTGCGGCGCGTGTTCTGCGACCGCGTCTCCCCGGAGGTCCTGCCGCCCAAGACCAACCTGCTTTTTGTGGGCCCCACGGGCTGCGGCAAGACCTACCTGGTGGAGATCCTTTTCCGCGACATCCTGAAAATTCCCACGGTCATCACCGACATGACCGCCTATTCCGAGACCGGATACGTGGGACAGGACGTGTCCACCCTGCTGACCCGGCTCCTCTACGCCGCCGATTTCAATCCGGTGCGCGCGGGCTTGGGTATCGTCTGCCTGGACGAGTTCGACAAACTGGCCTCGGGGCAGAACAATGCCGTGTTCGCGGGCGCCGGCACCACCAAGGACGTCTCCGGATTGGGCGTGCAGCGCGAACTCCTGAAACTCCTGGAACGCACCGAGCTGGCCGTGCCCATGGAGGTGACTCACGCGGATTTCGCCCCCCGCGTCATCGTCTCCACCGAGCACATCGCCTTCATCGCCTGCGGGGCCTTCTCCGGGCTGAAAGGGTTGATCGAACGCGGGACGGCGGGCATCGGCTTCGGCCGCGAGGGCGCTCAGGAGGATCCGGCTCGCATCGCCGTCACCTACACCGCGGACGAGGTGGAGCTGACGCGGCACTTCATGCAGTACGGCTTCCTGCCCGAACTGATCGGCCGCTTCCAGCGGGTCCTGCCTTTTCACGCCCTGGGCCGGGAAGACCTGGCGCGCATCCTCAAGGAAAAGGTGCTGCCCGGTTACCGGCAGGAGTTCGCGTTGGCGGGCATCAAGCTGGACGTGAAGGCGGACCTGCTCAAGACCGTGGTGGCGGAAAGCGTGAAGAAGGAGACCGGGGCGCGCGCCCTGGAATCGGCCTTCATCCGGCTGCTGGAGGACGCCGCCTTTGCGGCCTATTCCACTCCAGGCGTAACACGGATCATTCTCCGTTCCGCTCCTGAGGGACCAAAGTTTGAACTCGAAACTTCAAAATCGAATTGAGGCGTACCACGACCTGATCGCCTGGCAATGCGAATTCGGACCGCGCTATCCGGGGGCGTACGCTCACCGGCCGTTTGTGGACGCGCTCTACGGACGGATGGAACGAAGCGGCCTGGATGAAGTCCTGCGCCAGGATTTCCGCATCGAATTTCTGGGCGACCGCCCGGTCTGCACCAACCTGATCGGCGTGCGGCGCGCCACCGTTCCCACCCCTGCCGGACCGTTACTCATCGGCGCCCACTTTGATTCGCGCGCCCGCGCCGACCGTGAGGCGGACGAGGACCTGCGTGTCCTCCCCATCCCCGGGGCCAATGACGGCGGGTCGGGCGCGGCCGTCATCCTCCAGCTCATGCCGCGCATCGCGCGCGCCGCCTACGACCGCGACATCCACCTGGTGCTCTTCGACGCCGAGGACGTGGGCGACATCAGCGGGCACGAGTTCGCCGAGGGCGCGCGCCACCTGGCCGCGCATCCTTTCCCGGAAACGCCGGAGCGGGTGATCGTGCTGGACCTGGTGGGCGGTATGGGCATGACCTTCGACATTGATATGCATCTTTTTGAAGCTCCCGGTTCGCTGGCCTGGGCGCGCGAGCTATTCGCGTTGGCGGAAGAGAAAGGGTTCTTGCCCCTGTTAGCCGCCAAACCCGGCAAGAACAAGGCCATTGTGGCCGACCATTACCCCTTCCACCGCAAGGGAATCCCGGCCTTCATCTTCATCGACATCGATTATCCGGAATGGCACACCCTGGCCGACTCCCCCCGGGCCGTGTCCGGGGAATCGCTCGTTATGATGGAGGATTTTTTGCTCGCCTTGCTGGCGAAGTATCAGGTTGTATGAAGACGCCGCCGTCCGGCAGAGAGGCGTTACAACAATTTCCGTCCCAGTACGTCGAAAGCCTGAACGGGAAATGACGGCAGGTCCAAGGCCGTGTAGTCTTCCCTGAGCATGATCGCCGCTTGCATTTTTTCCGCGTCGCGCGGCTCCCGGCAGCGGATGACTGTGCGAGCGGTGGTGATTTTATAGGGCGGATTGTGATTTTTGAACATACGTACCCCTGTCGGCAGTGCGTTTGGCCCTCGTCATGACGATGATCCCCAATATCCCCAGCAGGCAGGCGTCCAGGAAGGTCCTGATCATGAAGACCGCGTTTTCGATACCGAAATGGCGGGATAAAACCGCGTCGTCGAACAACCAGCGCATCATGGGGAAGAACACGACCAGGTCGAAAAGCAGGTTGAGGAGGAACAGAGCGGGCACCGCCGCCAACACGACAATGAAAAGCGGGGTGGGTAACGGGTGCTTTCCGGCGTACGCCCCGCCCCGCATGATCCGCAGCAGCAGCAGATAAAACAGAAGCGCTTTTCCGGCGAACAACAGGGTTTCCCCGGCGATTCTGGCCGCGGGTATGGCATCCGCGTGCCGGAACAGCAAGGTCGCGGCCAAGATGACCGCGGACGCCGCGATACGGGACAATGAGCCGATGCCTGTAAACAGGGCGATGCCGAAGATGAAGTAATAGCCGTTTTTAGCGTTTTCCATCGAATTGTCCTTTATGTAGGCTTTGGGGCGATCGGGAAGAGATCAAGTCTTCCAGGCGTTGCTGGATGAGGTTGATGGTTTCTTCGTATCCCTGAGAATCCATGTCATGCGGATCGGCCACCGTCCAGAATTCCGTTTTCCCTTCACATTCGCTGAACCAGGCGGGCAAATGTTCCCGGTCCGTCAATACGATGATTTTTTCCGCACGCGCCGCCGCCTCTTTTGTCAGCGGCTTCCTTTGTTGGCGGGAGATGTCGATCCCGCAGAATTCACGAAAGTAACCCACGGCCCGGCGGGCCGCTTCCCCGTCG
>CAYQRT010000124.1:0-207 GCA_964419695.1 uncultured Spirochaetaceae bacterium
GGGGATAGGGATGCCGCGGACGGTCTTCCTTCCGGCAACGGAGGCAATGGGTCCGGCGTGGAAACGCTGACGACCGAACCTTCCACTCAGCGGAACGGCGGTCCCGAGCAACCCGGGAAGAGGGTTATGGAAAACAATGTGAATGAGGGAAACAACAATAATCACAACCGCAAACCGTCTTACAACGGCGATCCGTACGCACAGGTT
>CAYQRT010000124.1:217-8566 GCA_964419695.1 uncultured Spirochaetaceae bacterium
CCGGACGGAGACCGGATCAACATCAACGACCTCTCCCGGATGAACGTCCCCGAACTGCGGGACATCGCCCGGAAACTGGGCGTGGACCAGGAAAACCTCATTAACCTGAAAAAGCAGGAATTGATTTTCACCATTCTCAAGGCGCACACCGAAAAGGGCGGGCAGATCTTCGCCTACGGAGCGCTGGACATCATCTCCGACGGGTACGGCTTTCTCCGTTCGCCCAACTACAGCTACCTGCCCGGTCCGGACGACATCTACATCTCTCCCTCACAGATCCGGCTCTTCAACCTGAAAACGGGCGACACGGTGGCCGGCCAGATTCGGCCGCCCAAGGAGGGTGAACGCTTCTTCGCCATGCTGCGGGTGGAGACCGTCAATTTCGACGAACCCCAGGTGGCGCAGACCCGGGTCCCCTTCGACAACCTGACGCCCATCAACCCCGAACCCAAGCTCCACCTGGAGACCACCACGGAAAACATTTCCTGCCGCATGATCGACCTCTTCTGTCCCATCGGCAAGGGACAGCGCGGCCTCATCGTCTCGCCGCCGCGTACGGGTAAAACCATCCTCCTGCAGCGCATTGCCAACGCCATCACCACCAACCACCCGGAAGTCTTTCTGATCGTGCTCCTGATCGACGAGCGCCCGGAAGAAGTGACGGACATGCAGCGCAATGTCAAGGGAGAGGTCGTCTCCTCCACCTTCGACGAACAGGCCACCCGCCACGTGCAGGTCGCTGAAATGGTCATCGAAAAGGCCAAACGGCTGGTGGAGCACAAACGCGACGTGGTCATCCTCCTCGACTCCATCACCCGCCTGGCGCGGGCTTACAACCAGACCGTGCCCACCTCCGGCAAGATCCTGTCCGGCGGTGTGGATTCCAACGCCCTCCACAAGCCCAAGCGCTTCTTCGGCGCCGCCCGCAACATCGAGTTCGGAGGCAGCCTCACCATCATCGCCACGGCCCTCATTGACACGGGCAGCCGTATGGACGAGGTCATCTTCGAGGAATTCAAGGGCACGGGCAACATGGAAATCAACCTGGACCGGCGGCTTTCCGACCGGCGGCTTTTTCCGGCCATCAACATCAAGCGGTCCGGCACCCGCAAGGAGGAAAAACTTCTGAGCGACGAGGAGCTGAGCAAGATGTGGGTCCTGCGCAAGGTCATCAACCCGCTGGACGACGTGGAAATCATCGAACTCCTTATTGACAGAATGAAAAAAAGCAAGAATAATGAGTCCTTCCTGCGCTCGATGAACACCTCATCAGTGGCGGAAGGGTAATTCCGAAAGGATACGACTATGAAGAAAGACATACATCCCGCATATAAGGACGCCGTTATCACCTGCGCCTGCGGCAATGAGATCAAAACCCGTTCCACCACGGAGAAGATTTCCGTGGAAATCTGCTCCCAGTGCCATCCGTTTTTCACCGGCAAGCAGAAGCTGGTGGACACCGCCGGACGGATTGAACGGTTCAAGAAGAAATACAAGATCAAGGAATAATATCTTTCCCGCGAAACCATCCCGCTCCCGTGCACCCGTCGCGTTGAGGCCCGCTTTTCGGTTGACCGTCTCCTGACGGGGCCGCGGCGGGCTTCAAGGAGCGAGCATGAAAACCCACGCCTACGGCTTTCCCCGGCTGGGGAAGAACCGGGAATACAAGAAAGCCCTCGAATCATTCTGGGCGGGCAAGCTGGACGCGTCCGCGCTCCGGCGGGCGCTGCAGGATGTTGAAAAAGCCCGGCTGGCCGAATATGAGGGCATCGACGAGGCGGCCGGGGGGGAGACCAGTCTTTACGACTTCATGGCCGACACGGTGTTTATGTTCGGCGCCGAACAGTGGCGCGGGGAAGCCGTATACTACGACTACTGCCGGGGCGCCCATGCCCCGGCCATGACCAAGTTTTTCAATACCAACTATCACATCTTGCGGCCGCGTCTGGAAGAGCCGCGTTTTTCCTTTGCCTGGGACAAGTACGCCTACCTGGGCGCGGAACACAGTCCGATCAAGTCCTGTGTGGGACCGTTCACCTTTCTCCGGCTTTCCCAGCTGACACTGCCGCTTTCCGAATACGTGAGCGCGTTGGCGGGGGCCTATGCCGAGCTTTTTGACGCCTACCCGGAAAGTGATTTTCAGCTGGAGGAACCGGCCCTGGTGCTGGAGCTCTCGGCCGCGGAGGTCGCGGCGGCCCTGGACGTGTACGGCCGACTGGAAAAATATCTGCCGCGTATCGTCTGTCTCACCTATTACGACGCGGTGGACGCGCCCGAGCTGGTCGGATTGGGATTCAAGGCCCTGGGCCTGGATTTCGTCCACGGACGGGCCAACTTTCAGTCCGTCCGGCGCATGCAGAGGGATACCATCCTTATCGCCGGGCTGATCGACGGACGCAATATCTTTAAGAAGGACGATGCGGCCGTGACGGCCGGTCTGGCCCGGCTGGCCGGCCTGGTCACCAATGAAATCCGCCTCTCCAATGCCGCGCCGCTTTTCCACCTGCCGTATTCGGTTGCCGGTGAGACCAAACCGGAGATCCGGGAGGGCTTCAGCTTCGCCGTGGAAAAGCTGGCTGAAATCGCCGCCTGCGCCGTTCTGGATCCGCGCCGGTCAGGCGCCGGTGCCGCCGCCCCGGACGGGGAACCGCCGGCGTTTTCCCTTCCGGACAGCGTACGCGCGCCGTATGACGAACGATGCAGGGCGCAGGCGGATTTGGGGTTGCCGTTGTTTCCCACCACCACCATCGGCAGTTTCCCGCAGTCGGCCGAGGTGCGCCGCGCCCGGAACCGGTATCGCAAGGGGGAGCTGGACGCCGCGGAGTATGAGACGTTCATCCGCGCCCAGATCGAACACGTGATCAGGTACCAGGAAGAGAAGGGCTTTGACGTGCTGGTTCACGGCGAGTTCGAACGGACCGACATGGTGGAATTTTTTGCGGAGAAGATGGATGGCATTCTGTGCAGTGACTCGGGATGGGTCATCTCCTACGGGAGCCGGGTCTACCGGCCGCCCATCATCCTGGGAAACATTTCCCGCCCCGCGCCCATGACCGTGCCCGAGATCGCCTACGCCCAGTCGCTCACGAAAAAACCGGTCAAGGGCATGCTCACCGGTCCGGTGACCATCATCGCCTGGAGTTTCGTCAACCCGGCGGTGCCCATCGGCCGGATCGCCCATGAACTGGCCCTGGCATTGAACCGGGAAGTCCGGGACTATCTGGCCGCGGGAATACGCATCATCCAAATGGACGAACCGGCCTTTCGCGAGCGGGCGCCGGTGAAAAAGCGCGATTGGCCCGCCTATTTCGACTGGGCCGTCAAGGCTTTCAAGGCCGCGGTCTTTTCACCGCCCGAGGCCCAGATGCACACCCACATGTGTTATTCCGCTTTCGATGAGATTATAAACGAAATCGAGAAGCTGGACGCGGACGTGATCAGCATTGAGGCCGCCCGCAGCGGCGGAGAAATCGTCAAGGATTTCGAAGCCGTGGGTTACCGGCGGGGGGTCGGGATAGGCGTCTGGGACATCCATTCGCCGCGCGCGCCCGCTCAGGAAGAGATGCGGCGGGCCGCCCGGCGCGCTCTGCAAAAACTGCCCCGGGAGAGTATCTGGATCAACCCCGACTGCGGTCTCAAGACGAGGAAGTGGGAGGAGATCGAGGCACCGCTGGCGGCCATCCCCCGTCTGGCGAAGGAACTGCGGGAAGAGCGGGGCCGCTAGAAAGGCGGACGCGTAAACCCTTGGTCCGGCGGCCGGTTAACGCCGGCTCTTCACCTGGATGGGCGACCCGGAGAGGGCGCTGACAAGTTCCTTGAACGACCAGAAGACCTGCTTCTGTCCGGGATAGGAGATCTTCCAACTGGTGCCGGTGCTGTCGACAATGTGCTGTACGGTCGGAATTTGCTTGGGCAGTTTGTCCGCGTAGGAATACTCGTCGGTGTAGAGCGTGAACGTGAAGATCTTGTTGATTTCCGGCGACTGGAGAAGCTTGCCCATCCGGAAACGGTGTGTGTCCCGTTCCTTCCGGTTGAAATTCTTATTAAGAATACTCATCATGATGAAGGCGCGCAGGTTGTCCTGGTTCTTGAGAAGGTCCAGCACCTTTTTTTCCGGTTCAATGAGCAGGTAGACCCACGTGTTTTTCTTGGGAAACACCAGCACATAGTCGAACATGATGGTCTTGTAAATGTCCTCCACGACCACGGGCACGGGCTCCTTCTGGTCTATGTACCACCACCAGGGAATGATGGGCCGCTTGGCGGTGGAGGCCACCACCTTGCAGACGGACAGGTCCGGCTTGAAGCGTTTGGGCGTCGGGAGCTTGCCCTTGAAGCGGGAGGGGTGCATCATGGAGATTTGTTCGAGGGAGGCGATATATCCCTCCGGATCCTCGCCCGACAGGTTGGACAAGAGAAAGGCCTTCAGTTGCAGGAGGTCGTTTTTTTTCATGGTCAGCTCCCTTGGTTTTTATGCTGATTGAAGGATAATACACTTGCGTCTTTATTGCAATGCATGTCGTGAAAAAGACGGGAGGTCATGCGGCGCGTCACGCTTTTTTCTTTCCGGCTGGTTTTTTCTTGAGGTGGGCCGGGGTCATGCGTCCCACCGCCACCTTGAAGGCAAAGCGCATGATCTGATCGGTGGTGACGTCCGGCCCGAGGCGTTTTTTCATGATGAGCACGATGGCCTTGAGATCGACTTCCCGCAGCACGAGGTAGATGAACCGATCGCGTTCCTCCGGGGTCATGTCGTCGTAGGAGACCATGGCGTATTGTAATACCCGGAAGCGGGTGTGACAAGCGGTCATCCGGCCGCCGGCGGCGAGGCGCGGCTTGCAGAGGGCCCTGGTTTTTCGTTAAATAGGGCAATGTCTCCCACGAAGCTTCACGCGCCCTGGCGCCGCAACATCCTCTTCCTCACCCTCATCCGCGTCAACTTCTCCATGATGTTCGCCGTGCCGGTCATCGCCCTCTACTGGAAGGGAAACGGGCTTTCCGTGCTGGACATCTTTCTCCTGCAGGCGGTCTTTTCCTTTACCGTGGTCCTGCTTGAAATCCCGACCGGATTCCTGGGCGACCGGTTGGGCCGGAAACGCACCATCCTGCTTTCCGCCGCCGTTCACGTGGCCGGCTGGCTTCTTTACGCCGCGGCCCGTTCATTCTGGTTTTTCGCCATTGCAGAGATCACGCTCGGCCTGTCGGCGGCCCTGCTGTCCGGCACAGACAGTTCGTTCGTCTTCGAGAGCCTGGCGGCGATGAAGCGGGAGGAGTTCTACAGTAAAATTGAAGGCCGTATTCTGGGACTGCACCACCTGGGCGCGGCCGTATCCAGCGTGGCGGGAGGCGTTCTGGCCGCGTTTGTTCCTGTCTGGTGGTTGATGACCGGCACGGCCGTGCTGGCCGCGGTCAGCTTTATGCTGGCGTTGGGCCTCCGGGAACCTGTCCGCGAGACCTATCGCCACCCGCGCGGCACCTGGTACGGATTTTATAAAATACTCCGCTACGTATTCCTGAGGAGCAAGATCGTGCGCGCCGCCCTGCCGCTTTTGGCCGCCTGTTCCCTGGCCACCATGCTGGGCGTCTGGCTTTACCAGCCCTTCTGGGAGGCGCGTGCCGTGCCCGTGTGGCTCTTCGGCGTGTTGTGGGCCAGCCTTTTTCTTCCGTCCAGCCTGGGGAGCCACTTCGCGCACAAGCTTGAGAAATTCGTGGGACGCCGGGCCATCATATTTTTTCTGCCTCTGCCGCCGCTTTTGGGGTACTGTCTAGCGGCCCTGCTGCCCGGCTACTGGGCGCTGGCGCCGATCTACCTGGTCAACCTGCTCTACGGAATGGCGCCGCCCATTCTGGGGCGTTACATCCAGGAGGAAACGTATAGCGACAAGCGGGCCACGGTTTTTTCCATCGGCAGTTTCGTGTTCAGAATCGCGTATTGCGGGTGCGGGCCCCTGGTGGGTCTGGTGGCAAAAAACGCCGGATTGGAGCCGGCCTTTCTGGTGGCGGCCGGCATCGGTGTCACGTGTATCCTGCTGCTGATCCCGTTCTTTCTCCACAAGCTGAAAACCTGGCCGGAATCACCGTCCGGTAAAGATGAGGTCCGTCCGGCGGGGACAGCAGCGCCTGATGGGGGGGAGACGTTCCGGACGCCTGATTAACTTGACAACGGCTTGAGCTCCCGCTATTGTCAAAAGAGCAAGGTAAAAACACATTTCAGGAGGTATATGGCATGAAAGTCAACAAAGCGAGTGTGGGCCTGGTTGTGGCCGTTCTGTTTATGGTAACCGCGCCGGTGGCACCGCGCCTGCTGGCCGAGGGATCACCCTCTATCGTGTTCATGAGCCAGCGGGATCAAAACAACGAGATCTACGTCATGAGCGCGGACGGCTCGGATCCGGAACGGCTGACCGACGAGCGCAAGGACGACTCCTATCCCGAGTGGTCGCCGGACGGCACAAAAATCGCCTTCATGTCCAACCGCGACGGCAATTATGAAATCTACGTCATGAACGCGGATGGTTCGGACCAGACGCGGATCACCGAAACCAAGCTGGACGATTGGAATCCCACTTGGTCGCCGGACGGCACACAGCTGGCCTTCGTCACCAATCGCGACGGCAACTGGGAGATCTACACCATGAGCGCCGACGGCAGCCGGCCCAAACGCCTGACCGACGCCATCGCGGGCGACTATCACCCCGACTGGTCGCCGGACGGCAAGCAGATCGTCTTTGAAAGCTACCGCACCAGCAACTACGACATCTGGGTCATGGATACTTCCGGGGGCCGGCTCAAGAAACTCACTTCGAGCAACGCCGCGGACAAGGAACCCGAATGGTCACCGGACGGGAAAAAGATCGTCTTCTCCAGTTATCGGGACGGGAACTATGAAATATATATGATGAACGCCAACGGCACCGGCCAAAAGCGCCTGACGAACAATAGAGCCAACGACCGGCAGCCGACCTGGTCGAGGGACGGCACAAAGATTTATTATTCGACAAATAGCGACGGCAATTTTGAAATATACGTGATGAACGCCGACGGGTCAGAACAGACCCGGCTCACCGATGAGGGCGCCGCGGACGGCGCGCCCTCGGTAAAATAGCCGGGGAGGGCACACCGCGTTCTTCCCGACACCCTGGTACGTATAATACGTTTCTTTCCGGTCCGTCCGTATCAGGACGGACCGTTTTTTCAGGGCCCACCGGCGGTCCGGTTTGACTTTTCAGAGGCCATCTTCTACACTCGAAGGGAGGAAAAGGAGTCACCCATGTCCCGCACCCCGGTCAGCGTGGTCTTGCCCGTCACCCATGTTACCGTGTACCCGCAATCGGCTCTTGTCACGCGCCGCGGCGGTTTATCTTTATGCCGCGGAGAGGCGTCGGTCCGCCTGCGGGGTCTGCCCGGCACGCTGACGCCGGACAGCATCCGGGTGGAAGTGGCCGAGGATCAGGGGTTGCTGCTCCTGGACGTGTCCGCCGCGGAGCGGCCCACGGAACAACCGCTGCCAGGCGAACGGGAAAAACTGGAAGAGCAATACCGGGAACTTCTGACCGAGAAACAGCGTCTGCTGGCCCGCCTCGCCAACGACCAGGCGGAGTTGGCGCTTTTCCTGAACGAGGAGAACCTGGCCGCGCGTTTCGCCCGCGAACAGTACCTGCCGGTCAACATCACCAACTGGAAAGAATTCTTTACGTTCGTCCGCGCGCGGCTGCGCGAGAACCGACAGCTTCACCGGGAGCATCTCTTTGCCCTGCTCGACCTGGAAAGAAAGGTACACGCGGCCTCCGCCAACCTGTCCACCCTGCCGGGTCCCCGGGAAAGCGAGCATGGAATCGACGTGTCGGTACGGGCGCCGGCCGATGGGGAGTACACGCTCGGGGTGAGTTATCTGCAGGAGCAGGTCTCTTGGTACCCGGTCTATGCCATATCCGGTGAACCGGGACACAAGGATATTACCGTGACGCTATCCGCGGTCATCGGCCAGCAGACGGGCGAAGACTGGCGGGACGTGGAACTCCTTCTCTCTACCGCCGTGCCCCGTTTTTCCTGTTCCCTACCCGATGTCCGCTCCAAGCGGCTGCGGGAACGGGAAGCGGAGATCGAGATGAAGCGGGCCTCCTCCCCCGGCCGGGGGAAGGACAAGGAGTTGGCCGAAGACGAACTGCCGGCGGGGGAGTCAGCCGTCGATACCATGCGGGCGGAGGCGGCTCCGGAACTCCCGCGCTCGCGGGCGGCGCCCAAAAACGTCATGTCCCGCAAAAAGGGCCCAGCCCAGCCGGCCGCTCCGGCCCCTCCCGGCCAGAGGCCCCTGGAGCACAAGGCTCTGGACCGGGGGGGAATCCCGGA
>CAYQRT010000125.1:0-5063 GCA_964419695.1 uncultured Spirochaetaceae bacterium
TTTTTGAAAGTCGTCGATTCCAATTTCACCCTGGGCCTGAAATTCAAGCTAAAAATACATCAATTCGTTGATATCGAATTTTCCGTAGATGTCTACAACAATAACATCTACCGCTACATACCGCCGTTCGTCGACCAGGTAAATAGCGCGCTCGATGGGCTTGGGATGGGGATACCTCATATAGCACCGGTTAACCCGATCGAAGACCTCCTGAAATCGTTTAATTTTTTTAATATCGAAGACCGCAAGAACTCGTTTTTCAAACTTAAAAAGCTGGGATTGAGTTTGGTCCACCACCTGGATGACTGGGATTTTACGCTGCAGTTTTCCGGCGAATTCAAACATACGTACGAAAGCTCGGGGCTGCAAAAGTACGAATGGGTACCCACGTTCACCTTCAGCCTCAAATGGCTGGGCATTCCCCAGATCAAGAAGGACGTAACGGGAGACGGCACGGGTACCGGCCTTAAGGTCAATTAACCGTCCCCGGTAAAAACGATTGATTTTTCGACCGGAACAGGCTACAATGCCCTTTCGTGTAAAGAGGCATGTTTGAGAAAACACCCCAGCATTGTATTGAATAACGAAACCGACCTGCATGAGATCTTCGGCGCCAATGACAGAAATATCAGTCTTATCGAAGAACTTCTTGACGTCAAACTCTTCATCCGCGGCAATGAAATCTTTCTTGAATCAGACGACGCGGAAACGCACCGGATATTCCGTCACCTGATCGAGCAGCTGGAGGATTTCGTCCGCCTCGGCCAGCCGGCCGAAGCGGATCTGATCCGGGCCGTGCACCGGGCCTTAAGCCAACAGGACTCGCAGAGCCGGGACCTGCTCAAGAAGACCGCCGTGGCCGTGCCTCAGGCGTCTAAAAAAATATATCCCAAGAGCGACAACCAGGCCTCCTATCTGGACGCCATCGCCCATCATGATATCGTGTTCGGGATCGGTCCCGCGGGCACAGGTAAAACATTTCTGGCCGTGGCCAAAGCCCTTCAGTACGTGTTTGAACACAGTCACAAAAAACTGATCGTCACCCGTCCCGTGGTGGAGGCCGGCGAAAGCCTGGGTTTCCTGCCCGGCGACCTTACCCAAAAAATCAATCCTTACCTGCGCCCCATCTACGACTCCATGCTCGCGCTGCTGTCGCCGGAAACGGTTAAAAAAATGGAAGAAACCGGCCATCTGGAAATAGCCCCGCTGGCCTACATGCGCGGCCGCACCCTGGCTGAATGCGTCATCCTTCTGGACGAGGCCCAGAACACCACGCGGGAACAGATGAAAATGCTCCTGACGCGCATCGGCGTGGGTTCCAAGACCATCGTCACCGGCGATATCACCCAGATCGACCTGCCCCGGAAGAAGGAGTCGGGCCTGATTCACGCCATGCAGACAGTCAAGTCCATCCAGGAGATCGCCTTCGTTTTCTTCAATGAACACGATGTGGTACGCCATCCCCTGGTGCGAAAAATCGTCAAAGCCTATGAAGCCGAGGCCCTCCACGAATAAAAAAAGCTTTTTCCACGTCTTCACCTCGCGCAAATCGATTTCCAGGGAGAATATCTTCACCCTGGCCGCCCTGGCCGCGGCCTTCGTCGCGGCCGCCCTGATCGTCATCTTCGCGCTGCAGTTCGAACAGATTTTCCCGCGGTATAATATTGCCGACTTCAAACCCGAGGGCACGGCGCCCTATGAACTCGTTCCCGAACACGACATCGTCTGGGTGGACGAGGAAAAGACGCTGAAAAAACGCAATGTAGCCGAACGCGGCGCCTTCCCCGTCTTCCAGTACGACGATGAAAAGACGGGCCTCATCCTCAAGAAATTCGAAATCCTCCGGGATTTCATCACCGCCCGCCAGGCCAATGGTCAGGACGATCCGGTCAAAGGCCTCCGGCTTCAGAATCTGGGCGCGACCAAGCTGTTAAGCGAGCAGAACCTGAGTGCGCTGCTCTCTCTCACCGTCGACGACCTGATGCAGATCCTGGAGCACACGGAAACCGTTCTGGTCGACGTCCTCAATAACGGCATTCTCTCCTGGTCGGGTATCGACCGTGACCCGGTGAGTTTGGACGGCGTGGCCGTTATACGCGGCTCAGGCGGGGTCAGAATCGTGAGTGAAAAGTCGATCGACGACATCATCACCCTGCAGTCCCTGCCTCTCTGGCTGGAAAGCCGCCTGCGTACGCTTAATGAAAGCGCCCGCGGCAAGGATTTAGTGAAAGCCATCATCCTCTCCCTGGCGGACGAAAACGTGGTCTTCAACCAGACGGCCACCGCGGCCAACCGCCGCCGGGCCAGGGAAACGGTGGCCCCGGTGCGGGAAATTATGCGTAAGAATTTCCCGATTGTGGGCAAGGGACAGTCCATCAATGCGGAAAGTTATTCCAAAGTGCTCGCCTTCAGCAAGGCCACCGCCGCCGAAATGACCAACCGGATCGTCAGCACCATTTTGTTTCTGGCCGTCATCGTGCTCACCGCCGCCTTCCTCATGGGACCGACCTTCGCCCGCCGGGCGTTCACGCGCGGCGAGACCCTGTTCTGCATCGTACTGGGGCTTATCTATCTGGCCTTGAGCGTGCTCGTCTACCGCCTGACCCCGCTGGAGGGCGATTTCCCCTTAAGTCTTTTCCTGCCCACCGCCATGGTGACGGTGATCGCCACCATCATCTTTTCCCCCTACGCGGGACTGGCTTACTCTTTCATCCTGGCCTCCCTCGCCCTGTTGATACAAAACGACCTGTCCGTCTTTCTGTTCGCCTTTTTTTCCGGGCTGGCCGCCACGGCCGCCGTCACGCGCGTGGAAAAAAGAATCGACCTGGTCAAGGCGGGGTTCATTCTTTTTGCGGTGCAGGGGATCATCATGTTCATCATCAGCGTGATGGGCGGCGCTTCCTGGTCCATGATGCTCACCCTGGTGACAGCCGCCGCCCTCAACGGCTTCTTTTCCCTCATCGCCAGTCTGGGCTTCCTACCCCTGTCCGAACACCTGCTCAATGCCCCCACCCGCTTCCGGCTGATGGAGCTCTCCGATCCCAATGTGCCCATCCTGAAAAAAATGCTGGTGCTGGCGCCCGGCACCTATACGCACTCGATCAACGTCGCCAACCTGGCCGAGTCGGCCGCCATGGCGGTACGGGCCAATCCCCCCCTGGCCCGGGTGGGCGCCTACTACCACGACATCGGCAAGGTCGACCAGCCCGAGTACTTCATTGAAAACCAGGCGGATCTCAACAAGCATGACCTTTTAAAACCAAGCCTGTCCGCCGCGGTCATCAAGTCGCACGTCAAGATCGGCGTGGAGAAGGCCAAGGAGCTGGACCTGCCCCAGGCGGTCATCGACATCATCGCCCAGCACCACGGCAAGGGATTGATCAGCTATTTCTTCAGCCGCGCCCGCTCGGAAAACGGCGGCCAGGGCCCGGTCAGCCCTGAGGATTTTTCTTACCAGGGGCGGCGGCCCCAGACCAAGGAGGCGGCCATCGTTATGCTGGCCGACGCCGTGGAGGCCGCTTCGCGCAGTCTGAAAAAACCGACGCCGGCCAAGGTGGAAAAGCTGGTCTGGCAGATCATCGAGGAGCGCTTTCACTCCGAGGAACTCCTGGAATGCAATCTCACCCTGCACGAACTGGAAGTCATCAAGCAGGTGTTTGTGCAGATCGTCCAGGGGTATCTCCACCAGCGTATCGAGTATCCCAAAGTCAAGGAGAACGGCAAATGAATTACGTGTCGCTGTCCTGTGAAGGGATACGGAAGCCGCCCTGGGCTGACCGCTGCCTCCGCTTCTGCCGCAAGATTCTGGCCGCGTTGGGCAAGGAGCGCTGGGACGTCTCACTGCTGCTTTGCGACGACGCGTTCATCCGGGATCTGAACGCCCGCTACCGCCGAAAGGGCCGGCCCACGGACGTCCTCACCTTCGCGCAGGCGGAAGGCGACGGGCCCCGGAACGAAGGCGACGCCGGGCCCTTTACCGCCGGGGACGTGGTCATTTCCCTTGACAGTCTGCGCGCCAACTGCCAGAATTACGGCACGAGCAGGGACGATGAGCTGAAGCGCCTGCTCGTCCACGGCATGCTTCACCTGGCGGGCCGGGATCACCCGACCGACAATGAGGACGAACCGATGCTGATCGAACAGGACCGTCTTCTCGCCCGCCTGGAAAAGGAACGAATTATTTGAGTCAAAAAGGCATTTTCAGGAATTTCTTCCACCGGCGCCCCCATGACCGGGAACAGGCGAACCCGCCCCTCAACACGGACGAAAAGGAGATGATCCAGGGCGTGGTCGAACTCTCGGATTCCATCGTCAGAGAGATCATGGTGCCGCGCACGGACGCCACGTTCATCGAATCCGACATCGTCCTGGATGAACTGATCACCACGGCCGTGGACACGGGCTACTCCCGGTTCCCGGTCTATACCGACCGCATCGACAACGTCATCGGTATTCTTTATGCCAAGGACCTCCTTAAGTACTTGGGCAAGACGAACGGGGAGTTCGACATCACCAAAATCATCCGCAAACCCTACTTCGTGCCCGAAACCAAGAAACTCGACTCCCTCCTCAAGGAGTTCAAGCGGCGCAAGGTGCATATCGCCGTGGTGGTGGACGAATACGGCGGTACCTCCGGCATCGTCTGCCTGGAGGATGTTATCGAGGAAATCGTGGGCGAAATCCAGGACGAATTCGATCACGAACCCGAGGACGTGCTCAAGATCGGCGAGGACACCTGGCTGTGCGACGCCCGCGTCAATCTATCGGACCTGAACCAGGAACTGCCCTTCAAGCTGCCCGAAGAGGACTTTGACAGCCTGGGCGGCTTCGTCTTCGACCTCTTCGGCCGGATTCCCGAGCTGGATGAGAAGGTGGAATACGACAATCGGCTGGAATTCATGGTGCAGAAGATGGAAGGCCGCAAGATCATGACCGTAAAAATAACCCGCAAAAGGGACGACAATATAAACGAGGCCCCCGGCGAGGGCGACAAGCGTCTCGACCGCTCCGGCCGGAAATAGGGCCTGCAAAAACGGTGGCGAAGGAATGACCCCATAACCGAA
>CAYQRT010000125.1:5163-8524 GCA_964419695.1 uncultured Spirochaetaceae bacterium
AAATATCGATTCTTCACGGGGAGTCGAATCCTCGAAAAACAGTAGTTTTTCGAGGTTCCCATTACTAACTTGCGCCGTCATACTGGGAGGAACACGTGAACGTAAACCGTACGCATCCGGTGCGGCGGGTCTTCCGCCGATTGGCCCCGATCTTCATGATGGCCATGCTGTTGCCGGCCACGGCAGCGCTCTACGGCCAACCGGCCAATAATGCCATCGCCCTTTACGAGCAGGGCCGGGCGGCCGAAGATGATGAAAACTACTACCTGGCCATTGAAAAATTCAAGGCATCCCTGGCTCTCAATCCCCACTACCTCGATCCCATCAAGGGTCTGGCCGAGTGCTTCTTCTTTCTGGACGAATACGACGAATCGCTGCGCTGGGTGGCGCTGGGCAAGAAATACAACAAGACCGACCTGACCCTCCCCACGCTGGAGGGACGCATCAACATCATCCTCGGCCGTCTGGACCGGGCGCGCAATCTTTTTCTGCAGACCCTCCGCGTCCAGCCCAACAATATTGAAGCCATGACCGGCATCGCCCTCCTGGACATTGCGGCCGGACGCACCCGTTTTGCCGCCCGCCAGTTCGAGGACGCCCTGGTCTACAACCCCCAGCACCGCATCACCCTGCTCTCCCTGGCCCTCATTTATGAAAACCTGGGAGACCTGACCAACGCCAATAAGTTCATCGAACTGGCCCTGAAAAACCATCCCAACTACTTCCTGGTTCATTACCTCGCCGGACGCACCTATTACCTGCAGGGCGACTGGGCGGAGAGCGAATCGCACCTGAAAAACGCGCTCGCCCTGCGCGGCACCTACGAACCGGCGCGCATGCTCCTCGGCAACCTCTACGTGGTCCTGGGCAAATACGCTCAGGCCGTCGACGTCCTGCGGCCGCTCCTTTCCCAAAACCCGGATCACGTACTGGCGCGCTACGTACTGGGCATCGCCTACTGGAACATGAAAAACATCCCCGACGCCGTCACCGCGTTCCAGGGCGCCTTGGGCCTTTCCGCCAACGACGAATGGAGCCGGCTGGCCCTGGAACAACTCGCCGTCACTGAATTACCCCAGGGACACGCGGTCCGCGTACGTCTCGCCCAACACCGTTTGGATCAGGGAAAACTCTATGAACGGAAGAACTACCTGGATGCGGCCCTCCTGGAATACCGCCGCGCCATCAAGCTGGACCCGGTATCCAAGGAGGCGCGGCTGGCCTTTGCCGGCATCTACCGGCGGCGCGGGTTTCCCATGAAATACCTGAACGAACTCGAAATTCTCAAGGACCTGGGACTGGCCGACCGGCGCATCACCGACGATATCGCTTATTATAAAACCAAGAGCATCGGCCGCGTCTCGCAGAAGTGGAAGATCGACCAGCACGATCTTGACCTGCGCAGCCTGTCCATTATGGTCTTTACCCTGGAGCCCCGCAACTCGCTTTTACACCCCGCCTCCGCCGAGATCGTAGCCCGTCTCTACAAGGACGTGCTGGACGGTTACGGCAAACTGCGCGTGGCGGAAACACCGCCCGTGGTAAAGAGCTACGAAGAGGCTTTTCGTACAGCGCGCCAGGGCAAGGCGGACTTCTTCATCCTCCTCAACTTCGATGAAACCGACCGCACCTTCGGCGCCCGCGCCCGCCTCTACCTGGCCAAAACCGGGGCTCTTTTAGCGGACTTTTCCGCGCAACGCACCGGCAACGACCGGGTACGCGACGCCCTCCAGAAAACCGGCAGCCTGGTCAATGATCTGCTGCCCCTGCGCGGCATTCTGCTGCGCAAGGAGTTCGATCGCGGCGTCGTGGATCTGGGGAGTTTCCACGGGCTGAAGGAGAAGGACACGTTGATCATCGTCAAGGCCGGCAAGGTAACGCTCCAATCCGGCGCCGTAGCCTATACCTATGCGGAAAATGACGTGGTGGGGGAACTGACCCTGGATACGATCGACGAAGCGGTCTCCGAGGGCCGCCTGACCAAAAAAAGTTTTTACGACTATATTTCCACGGGCGACGAAGTGCTCTTTCTCCCCAAGGACCAGGACGGAAAACCGAGAACCACGGACGGACCGGCCGCGTCCGCGGCTACGGACCTGCTGCGCGCCCTGGTGGAATTGAAATAAGGCGCGGGATACACCGTTTATGAAAGCGCTCGCCCTGGCCTTTTTTCTCTGCCTCATCCATGTGTTCACTTTTGCCCAAGACAAGAAGGCCGACTTGTTTCAAGGCCCGTTCTGGTCGCGCAGCACCTTCATCCCCGCGGCCCTCTATTACCAGCTGCCGGGCATGAAGGCCGCGGTCCGCGAGCCGGGCGGTCTCGATCTGGGATTGTACCTCTTCACCGGTCAAACCTTCATCATATACGAGGATGCCTCCCTCCCTCCGCCGTCCCTGGCGCCCATTATTGATTTCGAAACCATTACTTTGGAGCAAAAAACCTCATGGACCGTGATTGAAGGTCTGGAAGTGGGGCTGACCGCTCGGCTCATTCTAATATACGGGGGATTCCTCGACGCGGTGATTCATAATTTCCACCTGCTCTTCGGTTTCCCTTTGAACGGCCGTGACGTTCTCCCGGAGAACCAGGTGCACGTTTCCATCCCCAACGTGAACGGGGTTCCGCTGGAATTGGACCATCCCGTCTTCGGCCCGGGAGACGTGGATCTCTGGACCAAACTGCGCCTGGTGGAAACCCCCGACGTGGCCCTGACCGGTCTCTGCGCCCTCAAACTGCCGACCGGTAATCAGAACATGTTGACCGGATCCGGTTCCGTGGACATGGCCCTGGGCCTGCTGTTCGACTGGTATCTTTCCCCATTGTTCGCCCTCTATATTAATGCGGCCGTCGTGGTTCCCTGGGACGCCATCGATCCCGCCACCCCTCCCCACCCGTATATTATGGCCAATGTCATTACGGCGCTGGAATTCAAGGCCAGTCCGGCGGTGGGTCTCCTCATCCAGCTGGAAATGCGCACCACGCCCGTGGTGAGCGGCGTCTATTTCATTCCCGGCACCCAGATCGACTTCCTGGGGGCCCCCCAGACCAACATACTCCTGGGAGTCAGTCTGGCCTGCGGCGACTGGACGCTGCGCCTCCATTTCCGGGAAGACCTGTTTACCCACAATTCAGAGGACATTTCGTTTTATATCTCAGCCGAATGGAGGCCGAATGTACTTGAAAAATAATTTATTCTTTCTCAACTCCCTCCAGAGATCATTGTCAAGAAGCTTTTTCTGTGAGCTCTCCTTGGGTGGAGCAACTTTCCCCTCTTTCCCTTTAGAGGAGTGAGTGGCTTTGCTTGGTGTTGTCATTCCTAGAGACAGCCTAGAGTTGCCATAGACCAGTGCCTAGGACATC
>CAYQRT010000126.1:0-8479 GCA_964419695.1 uncultured Spirochaetaceae bacterium
TAATTTTTTTGCGGTTCCTGAGAAGAATCTATATTTCTATTTTAAAAAGGAAAATATCGATTCTTCACGTTCAGAAAAAATCAACGGCCCGGTTCAGCCGGGTTGTTGATGCTCTTGAGTGACCGCTGGATTGAATATCCGCCGGCGGGGGAATGAGAAACTCATTGAGAGTTTCTCATTCCCTTCCTCTGACCCTGCAATTGCGCAGGCTGTCCGCAGGGCAGCCGAGGAATTGCAGTAGAGATATGATGGCAAACCTCAAGTTTGCCTTCATATCTCTATGGGTAGCGTTGCTATCCGTCGGGACTTGATCCCGGCAAACCTTCCACAAAAGTGGAGGGCATCTTTACAGAAAGGAGGTGCACTACAATGGCAACTTCCAACAGCACCATTCGCTTTTCTCTGAAGGCCAATTGTCTGCGGGGCCAGGAGACTTCGCCTTTCAAGGCGCAGGTCCGGGCTTACAAGACGATGAACCGTGAGGAGATGATCGCGGACATGGCTGAGATGAACGCGTCGGTATCCCGTCAGGAGATCATCGTCGTGCTCGATCTCATGAAGGCGGTGATCAAGAAGTACCTTCTCATGGGTTTCCGTGTGAAGACCGATCTGTTCAACGCCCAGGTGACCGTCAAGGGCGGATTCGCTTCCGATGAGGACGAATACGATTCCGACCGGCACACCGTCCATGTCAGAATGGCCCCGGCCGCCGATCTCAAAAAGATCGGGGCTCAGAACGCGCGGATGGAAAAAGTCCGCGACCAGGAGCCCGAGCCCGCACTGGACCGCGTCTACGACTTTGAGTCGCAGTCCAAGAACGGCACGGTCAGCCCCGGCCATCTCGCGGAAATGAAGGGAGTAAACCTGGATTTCGACGGGAACGACGAAGCGCAGGGAGTCTATTTTGTGGGCGCGGCCGATGCCTTGATCAAGGCTGAGGTCGTCCACCGGCTCCGCGGCTCCACGGTCCTGTTCAAGGTCCCGGAATTATCCCCGGGCGCGTACAGCCTGGTTGTCCGGCGCGGTTTCGGTAATGAAATCCGCGAAGGCAGGCTCAAGTACATGATCTCCGTGAACTGACAAAATCTTCACGCCAAGGAGAAGCAATGGCAACCAACTGAAAACCCCGGTAGTAATACCGGGGTTTTTCTTTTATTCTCTTCCCATCCGTGTTTGGCTACCCGGCTACTCCCGCTCCTGTTGTCATATTAACCTCTTACTCGGGGAGCAGCTTGGCGGTTTCAACTATTTCGTACAAATAACCTTCTTCGCGTGAAACCGCACATCCTTCTTTTCCGTGTTCATTCTTTCCCCAACCCGTGTCTTTCTTATTTTCCCCAGGCCGGCGGGGGGTAATCCGTTACAGCTTGCGGAAGACCGAATAGGAATTTTTTTCCACGAACCGGTTACCGGTGATGTAGCGCAGGGTGACCTTGGGCCGCGGGACGGCCCGACCCGCGGCGGGGACAAATCGATAGCGCTTCCCGGCGAACACGATGGACCCCAGCCGTATCAATCCCCGCCGGACCGATTCCGGGTGCTTGACCGAGGGAAGCGGCAGGGAAACGATAATGCCGTTCTTCTTCACGCAGGCACTCGCCGGTCCCAGGGAGCGGGGCGCGAAGATGGAGAAGGCCAGGTCAAACGTTCCCGCCGGGGCGATCTGATGCTTCAGGTAATCGATGTTCCGGTAATCGATCCGCGTCCGGCCCCGGTACCGTTTGTGCTCGCCGACAAACGAGATCAGGCTCGGTTTGTCGGAGAAGAACGATTGCGCCAGTTCGCTGTCGTCCACGTAGGTGACGTCGCTGAAGTGGAAGGACGGCGTCACGTGGATGGACGAACCCACGTACACCACCCGCCGCGGATTGAATTTCCTGCGCACGCTGTCGAACAGGCCGTGGCGCTCGAAACAGAGATCCCGGTACAGGCGGGTGTAGTGGAGGCGGATGTCGGCACAATTCATCTTCTCATTATACAAGTGAGCCGGAGACGGTCAAACCGCCGCCGCGCTACAACAACGACTGCGGGTCCACGTCGATCTCGGTGTAGACGCCCGCCGGATTCTTGCGCGCGGCCAGGGCGGCCTTGAGCACGCCGCGCAGAACGCCGAAATCGGCCCCGCGCAAGAGCACCTGGAAGCGGTAGTTGCGGGCGATCAGGCCCAGCGGGCACTCGGCCGGCCCCATGATCTCCACCCCCGGCTCGCCGCCCGCGCCGCGTGACGCCGGCGACGGCAGCCGGGCCAGGCATTCCCCGGCCACCGCCCGGGCCGCCTCTTCGGTCCTGCCTTTATCCCTCCCCCGGAAGACCAGCCGGATGAGACGCGAGAAGGGCGGGAATCCCAGGGCCCGGCGCACCGCCAGTTCCTTCTCGTAGTAATCCTCCAGGTCGAAGCGCGCGGCGCAGCGCACCGCGTCATGGTCCGCCCGGTACGTCTGGATAAGCACTTTGCCGTCGCGGTCGAAGCGGCCGGCCCGGCCGCCCACCTGCACGATGAGGTTGAAGGTGCGCTCGGCCGCGCGAAAATCCGGCAGCAGCAGGCTGGTGTCCGCCAGCACGATTCCCACCAGCGACAGGCCGCGCACGTTCAGTCCCTTGGCCACCATCTGCGTGCCCAGAAGAATGTCGATCCGCCCCGCCTTGAAGGCGGCCAGCGTTTCGCCCATGGTCCGCTTCTTCTTCACCGTGTCCGTGTCCAGCCGCGCCACGCTGTACTCCGGAAAAAGACGCCGGAGTTCCTCCTCGATCCGTTCGGTGCCGAAACCCAGGTAGCCCACGTCCAGGGACCCGCACTCCGGACAGACCGTCACCGGCGGGCGTTTATACCCGCAGTAGTGGCAGATCAGCGTGTTCCGCGCCTTGTGATAGGTGAGCGCCACCGAACAACGTTTACATTTCAGTTCGAACCCGCAGGAACGGCACATGAAAAAATGGCTGAACCCCCGCCGGTTCAGGAAGAGGATGGTCTGGCGGCCGCGTTCCTTGACCGCCCGGATCTCCCGGATGAGCCGGGCGGACAGGGGGCCGTCGTCGCCCTTGAGGCCCACCACCTCCACCCGGGGCATCTGGGTGCCGTGAGCGCGTTCGGCCAGCACCGCGTGCTCCAGCGCGCCGGATTTCATCATGTGCCAGGCCTCCAGCGAAGGGGTGGCGCTGCCCATGAGAAGGAGGGCGCCCTCATCCACGGCGCGGTGCATGGCCGCCTGGCGCGCGTGATAACGCGGCGTGGCGCCCGCCTTGTACGTGGATTCATGCTCCTCGTCCAGAACGATGAGGCCCAGGTCGGGCAGGGGGGCGAAGACCGCGCTGCGCACGCCCACCACCAGCCGCGCCGCTCCCGACAGCACCCGCCGCCATTCGGTCAGGCGCTGGGAGGCGGTCAGGCCGGAATGGAGAACGGCCAGCGACCGTTCCACGGTCTCCCGGCCGAAAACCTGCCGGAAGGCCCCGATCACCTGGTGGGTCAGGGCGATCTCCGGCACCAGGTAGATGACGCCCCGCCCCCGCTCAAAAACGTCTTTGGCGGCATGCAAAAAAACCAGCGTCTTGCCCGACCCGGTGACGCCGTACAGGTAAAAATAAGGCGCACGCGTCCCGCGGATCGCCTCCAACGCCCGGGTCTGCGCGTCCGTGAGTGATTCGATGCGGAACTCTTCGGTATCGTGAAAGGTGAAGGCGCCCTCGGTCTCCATCTCCCGCTTGCCGCCCGGCACCATCAGGGACAACGCCTCTCCCAGGCTGCAGAGGTAGAGCCCGGAGATCCAGGAGGCCAGCGCCAGGGTGCGTTCCCCGAACACGGGCTCCTTGTCAATAAGGCGGGCCAGCGGTTTGATCTCGAAATCGCCCGCGGGCGCGGAGTCCTTCATCTCCACCACGAACCCCTGCAGGGTACGGCCGCCGAAGGGCGCGCTCACCCGCCGGCCCACCTCACACTCAGTGAAGGCGGCGCACTCGTAGGTAAAGACCTGGGCCAGGGGCAGGTTGAACGCGACGCTGCAGAAGCGGTTCATGCGTGTATAAGGGCGTTGAGCCGTTTAAGGTCCTCCCAGACCGCGGCCCGCAGGTTCTGGTCGCGCAGCACGGCGCTGGGATGGTAGGTGGGTACCAGGGGGATGGTTTCAACGAAATACGACCCGCCGCGCAGGGAGCCGATGCCGCGGCTTTCCCCCAAAAGCGTCTGGGAGGAGACGCGTCCCACGGTGAGGATCGCCCGGGGACGGATGAGCGCCATCTGCTTTTTCAGGTAGGGCAGGCAGGCTTTCACTTCCTCCGGCCGGGGATCCCGGTTTTCGGGCGGACGGCATTTGACAATGTTGGCGATGAAGGCGTTGCGCTCGCGGGAGACCTGGATGGCCTTGAGCCATTTGTCCAGGTAGCGTCCGGCCGCGCCCACGAAGGGCCGCCCCGTGGTGTCTTCGTCCGCGCCGGGCCCTTCGCCCACCACCAGCACCCGGGGATCGATGACGCCCTCGCCGGGTACGGCCTTGAGCCGGTTGAGGCAGAGATCGCAGCGGGTGCAGCGGACCACGTCCTCCGCCAGTTTGTCCAGCTGACGCCGGCGGCGGGAGGCGTCGTTCCTGACGCCCGTGGGGCGGCTCGTTGCCGCCGGCGCCCGCGTAAGGGCGAACCCGTCCCGGCAGTAATCGTCAAAGAGGTTGAGCAGTTCCCCGTAACGGCCGTGCAGGTTCCCGGTGTCACTCATCGCGTACCCCCTCCCCGGCCGGCTCCCCCGCCCCTGCCTCCTGGTAACGCACCTCCTCCAGGAAAAGCCCGCGGGCCGGGGCGGTGCGACCGGCTTGCAGGCGGTTACGGGCCTCCAGGATGCGGCGCAGATCGTTCGCGTCCCTGCCGTCCAGCCCGCATTCCACGATGCTTCCCACGATGGTGCGCACCATACGCCAGAGAAAGGACGGCGCCGCGATGTGGTAGACGATAAACTCGCCCGCCCGGGAAAAATGGCTGGTGACCACCGTCCGGACCTTGTTTTCGGTCGGGTCGCCCGCGGCGGCGAAGCTGGTAAAGTCGTGCTCACCCACGAGCACCGAGGCCAGACGGTTGAGCCGCTCCAGGTCCAGGGGACGGCGCACCCGCCAGGCAAAATGGCGGAGGTGGGGCAGCCCCACGGGCGTATTGTGGAGATAATAGCGGTAGACGCGCAGCACCGCCCGGAAGCGGGCGTGAAAATCCGCCGCTGCCTCCCGGCTCTCCATCACGCGCACGTCGTGGGGCAGGTTGCCGTTGAGGGCCTCGGCGAATTTCTCCGCGGGGATTGAATCCCGGCCCGTCTGGAAATGGGCCACCTGACCGGTGGCGTGTACGCCCGCGTCGGTGCGCCCCGCGCCCGTCACCGGGGTCCGGACGCCGCAGATCTTCTCCAGCGCCGCCTCCAGCGCGGCCTGCACCGTTCGTTCCGTCTTTTGCGCCTGCCATCCCGCGAAGCGCGTTCCTTCATAGGCGACGCGCAGCCTAATCTTTCTCATGCGCGTCCCGCCCGGCGCCGCCACCGAGCGCGTCGATTTCCTCGCCGATCTTGACGTAGATGTCTTTGGCCTTTTCCAAAATGGGGGAAGGCTTGTTCTTGCTCGATTTGCCCAGACCGAAAATCTTGCCGAAGAGGCGTTTGACGTGCTGCAGCGTCTTGACGCGCTGTTCGCCCCCCTGCCTGGCGCCGTACATGTATTCGAGGTACCCGGAGAGGTAGAGCACGCCGTCATACCCGTAATTCTTGTCCGTATCGGGGCCGAAATTGGCGCGCGTCTGCAGGGGTTCCACCCCCTTCTGATCCCGCTCCAGGGACAACCGGTAGAAAAAGAGCGCTTTCCGGTAGAAGATCTTGGTGGCGTAATCATAGTTGGCGTCGGGATACTTGCGGTGCAGGTCTGAAAGGAGCCAGGCCGATCGCAGGCAGAGGATACCCTGCTTGATGGTGGGCATGAAGTGGGTCTTGAAATGATCGTAGCAGTCAAGCGCCAGATAGCAGCTGGCCATCCCCTCCTTGAGCGTCCGCGGGTGCTTGAAGTCGAGATCGGTAAAAAGGAGTTCCACGCTCTTGCGCCGCGCCGCGGTCGTCCCCTCGATCCTGGCCAGGGCGTCGCGTTCCACGTGCGGAAAATCGTCATTGAAGGCCGCATAGTAGCAGGCGGGGCAGACCGTCACGGGGTAGACGAGCGGACTCAATTCGCCGTATTTAAGCGACGGCTCGTACATCCGGCGCAGTTCATCAGTGAGCTTGCCGGCGATGAGCCTCCCCCCGCCGGACAGTAATTCTTCGCGGAAAAATTTTTCCGCGCAGATCGGACAGAGCGTGGGTTTGTTGGCGAAAAACGTGAGTTTCTTGACTTTCTCCTGGTGCGCGCGATTCATGCAACTCCCTTTACCCTTCCTCGATAACCACCATGGCCAGCGCGTAATCATGCTCATGGGTGAGCGAGACGTGGATGACGCCGCCGCCGCGGCGCCGGAATTCGCCTGGGGCCCGGCCGCAGAGCTCAAGCGACGGTTTGCCGTTGAGGTCATTGGTGACCCGGATCTCGCGCAGGGTGAATCCCTTGAGGCCGGTGCCCAGGGCCTTGCCGAAGGCCTCCTTGGCGGCGAAACGGGCGGCCAGGCCCAGAACCGCGTGTTCCCCCTTGGCGTCGATCAACTTCAGTTCGTCCTCGTGAAAAAACCGCGTTAAAAGCCCCGTAACGGACAACCAATGCCGCATACGCGCCACGCTTACCACGTCCAGGCCGATGCCGCGGATCACGGGTGCTCCTCCTCCGCCTTGCGTTCGACCCGGACGGTGATCTCTTCCGGCGTAACGGCGGTGATCTTCACGTCCCCCGCCAGGACCGGAGGGCGAAGCGCGACCGTATAGTCACCCGGAGCGGTGATCTCGCTCAGGTCCGCGCTTAACGCCAGTTCCTCGGGCTTGAGGTTCTCCAGGGCGCGGTCGGTGCCTTCCACTTCCAGCGACGCCTGGCTCGGTTCCTTGACGACCAGATCGGCCCGCAGTCCGCTCAACAGGACGTCCAGCTTTTCGAATTTCTTCCTGCCCTTGATCACGGCCGTGATCTTCACCTCTGAGGCGTCCACCGTGCGCACAAACTTGTCGCCGGTGAGGATTTTCACCGCCCCGGACAGTGTCATCCGTTTGCCGGTCAAATCGAAATTCTCCACGGCCGCTTTGGTCATCTTCTCCACGCGGCTCATGGGCCCCCGTACCAGCACGTTCTGCGGCGTGAAGGAGAGGCTTTCCAGGAAGTAGCCCGGCGGCAGGACGCCGGTGACCGCCGCCTTGGCGTCGATCGGCACATAGCGGTCCAGAACCGGTTCCAGATAAAATTCGATGATCGACGGACTGAAGTCGAATTCCATGCCACTGTCCGCGTCTTTGGCGCGCAGGAACTCCACCCTGACGGCGCCCTTCACCAGCCCGCCCTCCGAAAAGGCGGAAAGATCGGCCACGGCGCGGAAGTCCTTCTCGGTAAACGACCGCGCCGCGGTGTTGCCGCGCACCACGATGGTGACGTCCTGCGGCCAGTCGCGGGCCAGTTCGTAGCCGGCGGGCCGCTTGACTTCCAGGGACACCCGGATCTCCCGCTGGGTGCTGATGCGGTAAAACACGAATACAAAGAGGGCGGCGATGAGGGCGATGACCTTCTGGTGCCAGTTGGCGAGCAGGCGCGACATGAACCGGCTATTCTTCACGTTCACGTGCGCTCTCCCCTTCCACCGCGTCCGAATTGATTTCAAACAATGCAATCAACCTCTTCATGGTCTCCTCTAGCGTTACGTCGTAGTAGAGCCGGGCGTCATAGGCCAGGGAAATGGCGCCGGACTCCTCCGAGACGACCACCACGACCGCGTCCGTCTCCTCCGCCAGACCGAGGGCGGCCCGGTGGCGGGTGCCGAAACTTTTCTTGATGTCCTGCTGCTCCGAAAGCGGCAGGAAACAGCCGGCCGCCACGATCTTGTCGTCCCGGATGACGATGGCGCCGTCGTGCAGGGGCGCGGCCGTGTTGAAGAGCGTCAGTATGAGGCTGGAGGAAAGCTCGGCGTTGAGAAGCGTTCCCGATTCGATGACGTTTTTCAGTCCCACGTGCCGGGAGAGGACGATGATGCTCCCGGTCTTGCGCATGGCCAGCACCTCCACCGAATTGATAATCGATTCGATGTGTGTCTTCTTCACCGAACGGGAGAAGCGGAACCAGTTGCGCTGCCCGATCTGCGTGAAAATCTTGCGCAGCTCCGGCTGGAAGATGACCACCAGACCGATGATGATCCCGGGAAAGACCGTCTGCATGATCCAGATCAGCGTACTGAGACGGAAGATGATGGCGGAAATGAAGATGAGGACGATGATCTGCATGCCCTTGATGAGCTGGATGGCCCGCGTCTGCTCCAGGATCCGGTAGCCCCGGTACATGATGAAGGCGAGGATGCTGATATCAAGGGCGGGACGGATGATCTCGCGGACGATCCAGATGTTGAA
>CAYQRT010000127.1:0-8365 GCA_964419695.1 uncultured Spirochaetaceae bacterium
TAGCCGGAAGTGAGAATTGAACTCACGACCCATGCTTTACGAGAGCGGCTCTCGGACTGGTTTGTCGGTGGTGTGTTTTAGCCGGAAGTGAGAATTGAACTCACGACCCATGCTTTACGAGAGCATTGCTCTACCCCTGAGCTATTCCGGCGTTGGAACGGGGGCTATTCTATCGGTATCGGCTGTTTTTGACAAGACCCGGCGGGTGATGCTTGCGGGCCCGGACCCTTTGGGGGATAATGTCATACGCGAGGAGGAACCTATGGATTACGATAACGCCGCCCGCGTCTGGGACGACGACCCGGTGCGCCGGGAACAGGCGGCGGCGGTGGCCCGGGCCATCCGTCGGCATCTGCCGTCGGGCGGCTCGCGCGGTACGGCCCTGGAATTGGGATGCGGCACCGGACTTCTGAGCTTCAACCTGGCGGACGCCTTCGAGCGCCTGGTACTGATGGATGATTCGGACGGTATGCTGGCCGTGGCGGCGGAAAAAATCAAACGCTCCGGTTTAATCCACCTGGAGCCGCGCCGGGGCGATTTTCATCATATCCCCGATGACGGCATCAAGTATGACGCGGTGTATATGCTCATGGCCTTCCATCACGCCCGGGATCCGCGGGCGGTTTTGCGCCATTGCTACGAAATCATGGCCCCGGGAGGCCTTTTATTTATTGCCGATCTGGACAGCGAAGACGGCAGTTTCCACGCCGCTCATCCGGATTTCAACGGATGGAACGGTTTCGACCGCTCGGAACTGACGCGTGATCTGGAGGGGATCGGATTTGGTCATATTGAATTTGAAACGGTCTTTACCATTCAAAAAAATACCGCAGGCAGGGATCGGGCTTATCCGGTTTTTTTAGTAAAAGCGATCAAGACGTAAAGGAAGTCGGGGGGCGGTAGTCCTCTTTCCGTATCCTCTTCTCTTCCCTGAGCCCTCTGTGTTCCTTGGGGAATTGAGTCCCCGGACCGGCTAGGCTCCGTGGCATTTCTTGAATTTCTTGCCGCTCCCGCACGGGCAGGGATCATTGCGGCCGGGAGTCTCCTTGACCTTGACCGGTTTGGAGGGTTTTTCCAGCTTGCGCAAGGCCACCAGGTCTTCGGCCTTGTTCGGCGCCACTTCAATCTCGCAGACCCAGCCGTTCTTCTTGCATTCCGTCATGATTTCTTTGCGCTTCTCCTTGGTCTTCACCCGGACCTTGACCGGATTCTCCACGGTGCCCAGTCTGGCTTCCTTCTTGCCGTCGTATACCTTCATGGCGCGTCTATGGTCATTGAAATTCATCGTTTCCCCTTTCGCGGTGGTGGTGCTGTTGGCGGGGATTATATCATAAAAGAAATGTCGGTAAAAGCATAAAAAACAGGGTGCGGTCGGGTGCCGGAATCCGGACGGAGCAGGGCCTTGACGTGTTGGGCCCTGGTGGGGCGCCTGGTCCGCATCATTCGGTCTGATTGAAAGAACCGCGGTCATGTGGTATAATGCCCGCTATGAACCAGACATGTCATGCCGCTCATTCGCAGCGGTCGATCGGCCGTCTCCGGCCCGCCCTCTTCTTACTCTTCATGGCGGCGGGAGCCGCCCTGCACGCGGAAACCCGCTACGTGATCTCCGTGGACGGCCTGCGCGTGAGAAGCGGCGCGTCGCTTTCCTCCGCCGTGGTCACGGTCATCCCGTACGGCGCCCGGGTCGAAACCGTCGCCGACCGGGGCCGCTGGACCAACATGGCCTGGAACGGGCGGACGGGCTGGGCGTACCGGGCCTTTCTGGATCCGCGGCCGGTCATCCCCCGGTCGGATATTTCATCCGTCAGCCCCGCCCGGATCGATCCTGTCGGCGCCTGGACCTGGGCCAATCCCTTTGTGCTCACCGGAACGGACATCAATCCGGACGGCTACATGGCGGAGATGGCCACCACCATCCTCAAACCCAGCGGCGATTTTCAAAGCCAGGGATTTGAATGGAGTTCCTTCGGCACCTGGCGCTTAAGCGGCAACAAGCTCGTCTTTTCCGGCGAAAAAGCGGGGAAACCGTATACGGAAACCTGGGAAGTATCCTGCTACTTCATCCGGACTGATTGGGTGGCCCTGGAGATGATGAAGCGGGAGGGCTCCGAATGGGACGTCCGCTTCATGGTCATGAGCGCCTGGGAATAGGGGCGCGCGTGCTTGGTCAGGGATCGATACCGGGAATATGGAATATTTTTTCCGTCTTAATGATGTAGCCGCTTTCCAGGGCGCCTTTGGCGGCATTGGCCGGTCCCGGTATGAAGTTTCCGCCCGCGGGATCGGCCAGTCCCGGATCTGATTCATTCGAGGTGGCGTCCCACCCGTACGTCACGCTCCACTCCGATAAATCATAATTGCCGCCCAGTACGCCGAAAAAGATGTCTTCCGCGTACCCGAAGCGCATGGGCCGCGCGGGATTGAAGTAGCAGTTGTCATCATACTCAATGCCGGTGAGCAGTGCCGTGTACAGCGTGTCTGAGATGGCGGTGTAAATCTCCATGGGCGGGTCGTGCGGGTACGGGCCGCCGTCCGCGTACGCGGCGTAGACGATGTTGTGCCGGAAGGCGTTATGGGTCAGATCGTCCCAGGGGCCGTTGTCGGCGTTTCTATAGGCCAGGGTGGGGTAGAGGAAGAAGGCGCGCTCGGCGTAGATGGTATTGTATTCGAATACCTGGTACTGCTGGTGCGTGGGGCCGCCCCAGTCGCGGGAATCGACGGCGTCCGCGGGATTCGGGCTCAGGCCGGAGGCCGGCTGGTAGACGATGTTGTGGTGGACGTGGGCGTGGTGGGTGCCGATCCCGATGCCGAAATACTTGTGGTTTTCAAAGTAGTTTCCGTAGAGTTCGAACGTGGAGTTCGGATCTGAGGAGCCGTGCTTGTACTTGATACCGCCGCCCGAGTAGGGGCCGGTATACTCCTGGGTCTGGAAGAAGAGATTGTCGTGGACGCTCACGGATCCCTGGTTGTTGAAAAGAACCATATTGCTCGAGTTCTCGGTCTGGGCCCCGCGCCGCGCCGCGTTCCGGTCATAGTTGTTGTAGATGAACGATTCGGAGAGGGCGGCATTGTTCGTGTAGCAGAACTCCACGCCGGCCACGTTATCGGCCACGGGCCCGTCGGTGCGGGAAATGACCAGATGGTCGGCGGTAATATTTTCGGACTCGCGGACAAGCAGCCCTCGCGAATAACTCCGGCGAATTTCCAGTCCCTGGATACGGATATTCGAGCAAAAAAGCAGCCTGATCCCCGTTCCCCGCCATTGGGGATCGATGACCGCGTGCCGGCCCGGATAGTTGCGGATGGTAATGGGCGCGGCCGGGGCGCCGTGCACGTTCTGCAGCGTGATGGCCGCTTGGTTGTAGTAGGAATCGAATCCGGTGAAGACCGTGTTGTACACGCCCTCCATAAGATAGACCACGTCCCCGGGTGCCAGATCCACGTGGCCGGGCGGTTCGTTCTGGGGCAGGGAGGTGTTGATGTTGGCCGTGGTGCGCCAGGGCTGGCTGAACGTGCCGGGCTGGGCGTCGCTGCCGTTTTGCGGATGGATGTAGTAACAATTGCCGCTCCCCGCCGGATGGGCGTACCCGTCCGGTACCGGGGGGCCGTTGTACACCGCGGTTACGTAGTCGTCATCGATCCCCGGCGGATCGACGAAGCCGGGTGGTAGGGTGCAGGCGTCCGCCGTCAAAAAAACGGATATTAATGAAAGCACGAAATTATATATACGTTTTCTCATTAGTAGATAGTACAACTCCCGGATACCAAAGGCAACCGGTGGTACGGACCTCCGTTCAGTGAAACAATCCCCGGCCGTCTTTCCCCACCCCGTGTTTCTTCCGGAACCATGAGGCGAAATCCCGGACCTCTTCCCGGTCGAAATCACCGGCCACCTGCAGTTTGCCTCCCGCGACCTCTTCCTGGATAACCGCTACCATGACCAATTCCCCATTGATGAGGATGGCGGCTTTTTCACCGATATGGGTTCCGGTGAATTCCCGCAGTTTTACGGCGCCCGCGGCGTTAAAATCGATGAGGATGCGCCACTGCCCGGTTTGCGGCTGGCGGTCGCCGTTGACCTCGTCGATATCCGTCTCGTCCAGGAAGACCGCGGCGCCGAGGCGATAGGTGTCGCCGTTCGGGTGCGGCCGGTCGTTATACCCGTGACGCTTTAATGTATATACCGTGGCTCCGGGCGTATCCTCACCCACCACCAACCGCACCTGGAAGGCCGCATTTTCATCGCCGTATAGGCCGCAGCCCACGGAAAGGAACAGCCAGACCGCGATCATAACCTTTATCACGCTTCGAACCTCCGTTCTCCGTCGTCCCTCTGGCGGGTCGGGACGGCTAATGTATACCCGGGGTCTTTTTGTTTGGACATTACAGCCCACTGTCTCCCTTGTACATTGGAAAGCTGCCAGGGATTGTCCGGGTCCAGGTCTTCCACAAAGAGATCGCCCCGGCCCTGCAGGGGCGTCCATTCCGTGAAGGCCCCCTGCATCACGCCCAGGTAGGGGGTGGCCACGGTCAAAATCTCCTGGAAATCCAGGTCGTCGGGTTCCACCAGGCCCCGGCGCGGGTGGGCGACCGCCCACACGGCCGCGGCCAGGGCGCCGGCCGCCACTTGGACGCAGGTGGCGTTGGCCGAGGGAACGTGCCGCCGCGCCTCTTCAATGGTAAGCTGCGATCCGTACCAGTAGGCGTTCCCTGAGTGTCCCGCCAAAAGAACACCCAACTCGTCCATGCCGGAAACGATCTCCCGGTCCAGCTTGCGCCGGTCGGGTTGGGGGAGCCACCCGCGGCCTTCCAGTTCCAGGGCGGAAAGGAGGGCCTGGTCGCAGGGACGGTAGACGTACATGACCGTGGGCCGGTAGGCATAGCCTCCGTTGCGGCGCAGGGAGAGGTGATCGGCGATGGAAAAAACTTCATCGTGCGAAACGAGCATGCCCTGATAGGCATGGCCGGCCGGGGTCCAGCTGCGGGCGAAGGTGCCGCCGCCGGGACGGGACAGGTAGAGAACACCGCCGCCGTGGCCCTGACGGAGCGCATGCTCGGGCAGGCGGTGTTCGCCCGTGCCCAGGGAGAGTTCCACCGGCTGGAGCAGTTCATCCACAAACGCCTCCACCGACCAGGTATTGACGAACTCACCGCGCTGCTTGGGCGCGCCGCCCGTCTGGGTGTCCTGCTCCGCGATCTGGATTACGGACACGCCCAAGTCCCGGGCCAGCCGGGCCCAGCCGGTGCGGTCCCGGGGGCGTTCCCCGCCGCCGCGCAGCGCCTGATCCAGGTTGAGCAGGGCCTGCTTGACGAAGTGTGAGACCAACCCCGGGTTGGCGCCGTGATCGATCACGGCCGTGGGCGCGTCCGGTCCCAGTTCCCGCGCCAGATCGAGCGCCTGTTCCCGCAAGAGGAAATTCGTCCGCGCCCGCAGGTCCAGTTCGGGGTCGTCCAGGATTCCGGCCCAGGGCTCCAGGGAAGTGTCGACATAAAGCGCGTTGCGTTCGGCGCAGAAGCGGACCAGGTCCAGACTGGACACTCCCACCGATACATTAAGGACCAGATCGCCCGCCGTCACGTGGTCGTCCAGCAGACGGCGGAAACTATCGGCTTCCAGCCGGCATTGAATGAAGCGGGCCCGGTGCGCCTCGGCCGCCGCGCGCCCCCGCCGATCGGGCGAAAGCACGGTCAGGCGGTCCGGTCCGAGCGGCAGGTGCCGGCGGAGCAAAGGCAGGACGGCGCGGCCTATGCCGCCCGAACCGATCATGATAACGCGTCCTGGGAAATCCGCCGCGGCGACCGCGGGAATCGTTGTATCCATGCGTACCTCCGGTGTATGGGGTGGCGGGAGAAAAGAGAGTTGACACTCGGATTGACGTTACGGCTGCATGAGGATGAATCAGTCGGCCGCTGCCGGTCACGACGCGCGCGGCGCGCCGCCAGGTATTCCCCCAGACCTACAGCATACCGATCGAATGATATCACTTCAACCCTTTTGGGGCGGGATATTCGCGCTTTGAACCTTTTTTCGGTGTGCCCGACCCGCGGCCGGAGGAGCCTATACCGGAGATTCCACCGCCAGCAGCTCCAAGAGCACGGTGGAGCCTTCGTACGAGAGGCTGATGATCTTTTCCCAGTCTTTTTTCAAGAGGTCGTTTTCCTTGCCGCCCACGTACCCCAGATTGGAAAGGGTGTCGTACGTGCCGCCCGCCTCACTGTAGAGAATGCCGTTCAGGATCTTGTTCAGTATTTTCAGGCAGTCTATGGTCCGCTGCACCATGGTCAGGGCCTCGGCGTCCGCCTTGCGGATCTGCAGCTCGATTTTTTTCAACCGCTCCGGCTCGTTCAGGTTTTCCTTTTTGGATTCCGCTATGGGTTTACCCAGTTCGCCTTCCGGCGCCAGGCGTTTTTCAAAGATGAGCAGTTTCTCGTTGATGGTGGACAGGAAGTTGAACGTCTCACCGTATTCCAGACGGTTTTCAGTTTTGTAGAACTCCCCGTTCAGAAAGAGCACTTTGAGGCTTTTTTGCATTTTGGGGACGAAGATGTTTTTGAAGAAGGCGAGGATGAAGGAGAGGGAGCGCCAGTGGGCCACGGTGAGGGACTGGTCATAGAACGAGGGATGGTAATTGCGTATGGCCTCAAAGCGTCTGGTTCCCAGCAACGAGAAGGCCCGTTCCTCCGCGGTGGTGGTGCGCAGGGCGTGGACGTAGTCGCGGTAGGACGCCGACAACCGGACGGCCCAATATTTCTTGAAAATGACGAACCAGTCTTCCCCCCCCTTGAGGCCGGCCGTCTGATAGCTGTAATCGTTGGCCAGGATCTTGGTGAGCGGGCCTAAGGGAATGTGGGCGTTAAAACTGCGGATGCGGTAGAGCGCCTCTTCCGCGGCGGTGAATTCCCTCTGCAGGTAGTCGTTCAGGTCCTCGTCCTGCCGGCCTTCGGTCAGGCGCAGGGCGAAGAGGCAGACCGCCTTGAGCCCCGTCTTGGAGGGGGGCAGGCGGGCGGAACCGAGGATGTCGGCCAGGGTAAGCAGGCGTTTGCCGATTTCGGCAAAGGCGCACACGTGGCTGTCCCGGACCTTGTCGAAGGTAAAGCGCGCCAGCAATCCCTCGAAGTCCGTCAGGCAGAGCAGTTTCAGGTATTCGAGGGATTGGCAGTCCAGGTAGATGGACCGCCGCTCGTCCTCGGGCAGTGAGCCCAGTATCTCCAAGAACCGCCGTTCCATCTCGGCCTTGATGTCCGATTCCTGCTCGATGCTCTTCTCTCCGATGATGGTGCGCGGATCGGTCTCATCTTCCAGGCGGGAGATGAGACCCTCGGCGTGGCACCGGGTGAGGAAGGCGATGAACTCGGCCCGGTTTTTTTCCAGGGTGGGAAAGACGAAGCGCTGCAGGGTATCGGCGGCTTCCCTCAGGCTGTCCAGTTCGGTCTTCATCCGGTCCAGGAAGATCTGGTGGCGAAAATCGGCCAGCTTGGGCGATTGATGGGTGATATCCTTCTTGAGCCGCGCCAGCAGGCTTTCCATGTACGCCTCTTCCCCGGATTTGCCGGTAAAGAGGCCCTTGAGCCGGTAGATGAAACGCAGGAAGGAACCGAGCGCCTGGAAGGCCGATTCGATATCGGGTCCGGGCGCCTCGGAGGTCTCGGGACGCAATGGCTCCGACGACAGGACCAGCCCGCTTTCAATCTGCTGCAGCAGACGCCGCCGTTCGTCCTTGTTCAGCTCCTCAACCAGTCTGTCGAATACCGACGGTGTTTCCATAGGGTAATTCAATACTAAAGCGGCCGCTGAAACGCGTCAAGCACATTTCCCGGGGCCCGGTGGAGCGGACGCTGGTGGAGAGAGGAGGGGGGGGCTTAATGTGGATTGATTCAAAAATAGGCGATCGTCCATATTGGGCAGGAGGCGACCGGTATTGATATAGAAGTTCTTGGACCTGGCGTTCCGGATTGACAACCTTTATAGGTCGGACCTCCCGGCTGAATCGAAAAGCTGCCTTATTTTAGTGCCGCTGTTTCATCGTATGTCAATACAACGGTATCTCCAACGTCTATATACACAGTATATGCATAGGCAGAAACACCGAAATCGTCTATTATACGGACATCATAAAGATCGGACGCAACCCCAAACGATCTTGAATCCCAATTCAAATCAATATAATCACCAGGAGCAAGCCAGTCACTTCCCCAGGCATAAGTTTTGGTGTTTTAAATACATCATCTTTATACTGTACTGTCTTACGTGGGGAATCCCCTCTAGATTATTGCCTGCTTGGCCTTAATGGTGCTGACGGGGTTCGACCCACCGGTGTTGGCGCTTCATTATACTCGTTCATGGTCTGTACTTTGCTCCCCC
>CAYQRT010000128.1:0-4965 GCA_964419695.1 uncultured Spirochaetaceae bacterium
AACGTTTTTTCCATCATGCCGTAGCGCTTGCCCAGGCGGTAGAGGCGGGCCAGGCGGTAGAGGACCTGGTACTGCATGTCCGGTACGTTGAAGGCAGCGCGCTGTTCGTAAGCCCGCCGGTACTGCCGTTCGGCCACTGGATAATCGCCCTGCATGAAATACACGTCTCCCAGGGCCACTTCCGCCTCGGGCATCACGACATGATACGCCAGCGCCTCCCGGAAATGGAGCACGGCCCGGCCGAAGTCTTTCTCCTCCATGGCCAGTTTGCCTTTCTCATAGAAAAGCCAGGCGGGATTTTCCGGATCCGGATATTCCTCCGCCGCCAGGGGCGGGGCGGCCAGCAGGAGGATGGCGAGGATGAGGGAAACGGATGTGTTGTTCACAGCTTGCGCAACTCCTCTACAAACGCCTTCTCGGCGTCTTCTATTAATTCTCGACGGATTATCTCACCTTTCTTAAAGATAAGTGCGCGTCCGCCCGCGCCGGTGATCCCCAGATCGGCGTGCCGCGCCTCACCGGGTCCGTTCACCGGGCAGCCCATGACGGCCACCGTCACCGGTCCGTCCAGTTCCTCCAGCACGGACGCGATCCGGGTGTAGAACTCCCGTACCGGGAATTCGGCGCGGCCGCAGGTTGGGCAGGAGACGATGTTGATCCCGTCCTTCGTCCTCCCCGCCGCCCTCAGGATCTCCCGCCCGGCCGCCACCTCGTCCGCCGGATCGGCGGACAGGGAGACCCGCAGCGTGTCGCCGACGCCGTCCCGCAGAAGCGTGTACAGGGCGGCCGTGTTCTTCACTACTCCCGGCACCAGGGGACCCGCCTCGGTCACGCCCAGGTGCAGGGGATAATCGTATCCTTGCCGGAACCGGCGGTTGACCTCGATGGTGACGGCCACATCCGATGATTTGAATGAAAAGACGGCGTTGTGAAATGAAAACCGTTCCAAGAGCTCCAATTCCTCGGCCGCGCTGTCCAGCATTGCTTCCACCGTATCGGTTCGCGTGCGAAGTGCGTGCGGCAGGGAGCCAGAGTTCACGCCCACCCGGACGGGCACACCCGCGTCTCCGGCCGCGGCCAGCACCTCCCGCACCTTCCAGGCCGGGCCGATATTGCCGGGGTTGATGCGCAGTTTGGCCACCCCGCGCCTGACGCACTCCAGGGCGATGCGATGGTCAAAATGAATGTCCGCCACCAGGGGCAGGTCTACACGCTTTTGTAATTCACCCAACAGCTCGGCCTCGCGCAGGGTGGGAACGGCGAAGCGCAGCAGATGACAGCCGGCCCGCTTGAGCCGGGCCACCTCCTCCACCATCCCGGTGTTCACGGCCTTGAGCGGCGCCTTCCACATGGTCTGGACCGTGACCGGAAATCCTCCTCCGATCATGACGGCGCCGGCCTTGACGGCGCGGGAGGAGGCGGCTGAATTTTTTCCGGGCGTCCCAGGTGCGGTCATAGTCCTTAAGATACGTCAAGGAAGGGGTTCTATCAAGTAAGGAACCATGGATGAAAAAGAAGGCGATCGGAAACGCTACGCGTTTCCGGGAGATCACAAACTCTTATGAGTTTATGATCTCCACGGCTTGCCTAGTCTTACCTAGACACTAGACATTTGAAACTCCACGCCATAATGCGGCTGTCGACTTAGCGCGTGACTTTGTCGCTGATCAGTTCCAGAATCAACTCCACCTCTCCCCGCGAGAGTTTGGTGGCGCGGGCGATCTCCTCGGCCGACCAGCCCTTGCGGGCCAGTTGAGTGACCGTTTGGCGCTTGTCCATGGAGGGTGCACCGCGTTCTTTCTTGAAGCGGCTCACCTCGTCCTTGACCAGGGTTTCCAGAAGCTTGAGTTGTTCCTCAGCCTGCTTGCCCACCCGTTCCAGGCGGGTTTCAGTGCGGGCCAGCCAGTCGCGGGCCACGGAAAGTTTCTCCATGCGCGCCTCGATGTCGGAGAGTGTGTTGTCCAGCCGCTGCAGCTGGGATACCGCCTTGTCCGTCTTATCTTGGCCGCCGGAGATGTAGTCGACTTCCTTCTTCACGTCGCCCACGATTTTGGGCAGGCCCTTCAGCTCACGCTCAAAGGCCTTCAGGCTTTTTTCCAGGCCGGTAAGCTGTTCAAAGTTCTTGTCCACCGACTGGGTGGTGGTCTCCACCACGTTCTTCCGACCTTCCAACCGGGTGTAGCGGACATCCACGTCCTTCTCGAGCGATTCCAGCTCGCGGAACTTTATTTCCAGGCTCTGCAGCAGGTCATGCTGACTGGTGGCGGAATCGAGTTTTTCGTCGATGGTGCGGGAAAGCTCGATGAGTTTGCGGAAATCCGTCTCGATGATATCGACCCGTTTCTTCTCCGTGAGGAAATCGCGCATTTTTGAATTCGTTTCCTCCACCAGCTTTTTGGTAACGAAGAATTCTTTGGATATCTCGTCCACGTCCTTGCGGTAGGTTTCGATCTTGCCCAGATCCTTTTTCATCTGGCTGATGTCGGCTTCCAGGGAGAGTTTCAGCGTGTCCGCCCGTTCGAAAATTTTGGTCTGGACGGTGAAGTTTTTCTGCTGCCGCTCAATTTCCGCCAGGTTGGCCTCCAGATCGCGTCGCTTGCCGTCGAACGATTCCAGGAAGGCCTTCTGCTGGGCGAACGCCTTGTCCCGGGACTTCTCCATTGACTCGCCCAGGGCCGCGATCTGCGCCAGCGCCCGCTCGCGCACGGTCTCCACTTCGGCGGTCAGCGTCCGGGAGAGATCGTCCAACTGTGTTTCCCGCTCGACGAGCCGCACGTCAAATTCCTTCTCGAATTGGCCGGCCCGGCTTTCCAGACCCTTAAAATCGGTTTCCAGGGACTTGCGCAGGCCGGTGAGTTCCTTCTCCAGCCGCTTCTGGTAGGCGACGCCCAGTTTTTCTATGGACGCTCCATTGTCCGTCTCCGCCCGGGAGATATGCTGAAGGAATTCCTCCCGCCAGTCGGAGAGCGTTTTCTTCAGTTCATCGCTCTGCGCGTGGATGTCCTGGAAGAACTCATTCTCCACCAGCTTCAGGCGGGAAGAGACGCTCTCAAAGGCCTTGGCCTTCAGGTCGTTGACACCGGACTCGATGTTTTCAATTTCGCCGCGCAGGAGCTCGAGTTCTTTCACGGCGCGTTCTCGTTCGGTCGCACGCTCGTCGTCGAGTTCCTTGGTGAAGACGCCGAAATCCGAGCGGATCTTGTCCGCGGTGGAGGCCATGGTCTCCCGCAGACTTTGCTCCAGGGCGTCGATGTCGATGTTGGCCTTTTCCAGCTTGCCGAAGCGGTAGGTCACCTCGTCCTCATATTCGTCCAGCCGTTTTTCTATGGCGGAGAGGACGCGCGCCTCCACGCCGTTGGTGTCTTCTGAGATCTTCTGGAACAGTTGATCGGCGGTGCGGCTGGCGGTGGTGATGCGTTCGGTGAGTTCCGCGTCGAAGGAGGAGACCAGCCCCTTCACTTCCTTTTCCAGAAGGCTCAACCGTTCGCGGACGCCCTTCTCAAAGTCGGTGGTGCGCTCGCCCAGGGAGCGTCGGCTTTCAGTGAAGGATGTTTCGAGTTCCTTCATCTTGGCCTGCATGACGGACACGGATTTGCCCACCTTCTCTTCAGCGTTCATTTCCGCCTTCCGGGCCGTGCTGGTCAAATTCTCGATCGACGTCTTGGCGTAGAGCTCCAGGTTCTGGAGCTGGGATCCGATCTCCTTTTCCTGCTGCTTCATCTGCTTGCGCAACTCGGCATGCCAGATGTTGGTGTCGGAACGCAGCGCCCCGAACAGTTCGACGATCTCCTTCTTGCGCTTGTCCAGGGAGTCGTGCACCATCTGAAAGTATTTCTCGGTGTCCCGTTCCCCCTCGCGCGCGCGCTCGTCTATCTTTTTCTTCAGATTGAGAAAAACTTCGTCCTCAAAATCCTCGCCGCGCTTGGCCGCGTTCTCCAGGTGCGTGTAGAACATGCGTTCCACCTGGCCGAACTGCTCCTTGAAATCATCGATCTTCACGGTGAACTCACCGTCCAGGTCCCTGAGGCGGCTCTCCACCTGGGCCATGTTTTCGTTCATGGAGGACGTTTTCTGGTCGGCGCCGCGCATGAGTGAATCGATCTCCGCCTTCAGCCCGGCACTCTCCTGCGACCGCTTCTTACCCACATCCTGCTCAAAGGTTTTCAGTGCCTGGACCACGGCGGCGTCGGTCTGCCGGACCGCCTCCTGCTTTTTCTGATCCAGTCGTTTAAGGAAGGCCTCCAGTTCACCCGCGCGTTGTTCCATCCGTCCCACGTCGGAGAGAAGGTCGTGGATTTTCATATCGTGCGTCTTGATGAGTTTTTCCTCAAGGTCCTTGAGTCCGGCCCGCGCCTGCTCCGTAAAGCGGCGCTCACTCGACTTCAGGTCAGCGTCCACCTTGACCAGACGGGTCCCCACGTCCTTGAGCTGGACCATCATTTTCTCCACGGACTCCGACTCCTCGCCCAGCCGCTTCAGGTTCTCGTCCACGCGACCGGACATGTTGATCAGTTCGTCGAGCGTACCCGCGTAGGAATCGACGGTCTTCTTCATCCGTTCGAACTCGTCCGCCTTGCCCTGCAGCATTTCCTCAAAGGAAAGAATGCGCTTGAGGATCTCGCGCCCCTTCTTGAGCTGCGTATCGATGTTTATGGCGATGTCATTGAGTTCGACGCTCTTTTCCTTGATGAAGATGCTCAGGTCCTCCTTGGTTTTGTCGGAGAACCGCTTGAGCTTTTCCAGGCTGCGGTTTTTCTTGTCGAGCACCCGGAAGAGAAGGAAGAGAATGACGCAAATTATTAGGGTTGGAATAGATAATGTGAATTCCATAGCTCCCCTCCCCAGGAAAGTCGTTTTTTACATTTTATAATGGAAGTTATATGTTGTCAATCGTTGTTTCCGGTAAAACACATTCATCATTGCGGCCGGAAAATGGAAGTAGAATATAATCGCCCCGGGCACGGG
>CAYQRT010000128.1:5065-8355 GCA_964419695.1 uncultured Spirochaetaceae bacterium
TCGAAGACGGGCCGATCGTCCCGCATGAAACAGCAGATGATCGTATAATAGAGTTCGCCGCAGCTGATAACCGTGTGCGCCGGCGCGCCGGGGGCGGCGCGCCGTGACGCGAACACCGCCTCCAGACGGTACTCACCGGGCACCACCGATCGGAAGACGGTGGATGAGCCCGCCGCCAGGTCCTCCGCCCGGAACACGGGAAAAGCCTCCTCCCGGGGAGCGAACAGGCGCGCGGTCTTCAACGTGAGGGTGGTGGCATTGAGCAGGCTGACCCGGGCGCCCGGCCGAGGGTCGTCGCCGAAGGACTGCACCCGGATGAATCCGCGGTGGTCCACTACCACGGCCGACACCGTACCGGGACGGATCCGGCATTCCGTTTCTCCCAATTGGATCGGCAGCCGCTGCCACGCATCCCTCCCGGCGATCCGGTAATAAACCGGGTACGCGCCCTCCTCCCTCACCACAACCGCCGTGGAGATTCCCGCGGCTGACAGGCGTTCCACGCCCCACACCGGCCGGGGAGCCTCTCCAATACGCAGGCTGACCGCTTGGGGATAGGCATTGACCGCAAAGATAATGGCCGGCCGTTCCCGGCCGACGCACGAAAACAACACGGACGCGGCCGTAAGATACATGCCGACACTCTTCCATACTGCACTTTTTCTCATTCCCGTTTCCCGCCCCCCGGCATGATGTTGAAAAGGCTCAACTTTTTCAACATCCCGCTAAAGCATTTTGTTGGCTTTACCCTCTTCAAAAATCAATTTGTTCCAGTAATTCCGGGTGATGTAGTTGATCCGATCCCGCGGTTCGTCAATGACCGTGGACCGTTCCTGGAGGTGTTTGAGTGACTTGTTGAGAATGGTCAGGGAGTGCCCCACCTCCTGCAGCGTCGTCTTTTTCTTTTCCAGGGTCTTGAGTACCGAATAATAGAGAAAATAAAACAGGTATACATGAGGATCGGCTTCCGCGAATTTATCAGTGATGGTCAGCTGGTGGAGATCGGCCACACCTTCCTCCAGCTTGCCGGCCCGGCAGAGAAGGACAGCCCGGAAGGCCCGGGTCAGCCGGAAGAGCGGGGTGCCGTGGGTATTCAAGTCCAGACAGCGACCCTCCACCAGGTCGAAACCGCTGGACCAGGTGTGGAATTCGGGAAAGAGCACGGGCGGGGCCGGCTTAAGGTGCAGTCCCTTGGTGAAGATCTTCTCCGCCTTCTTGTCCTCCCCGGAGATGACGTAAGCTTCTCCCCGGAAGAAGAGGGTCTCGTCCGTCTCCGGCAGGGTGCGGAGCAGGGAGAGGGCGTAGTCGCTTTCCCCCGCGTAAAGGGCGGCGCGCGCCAGCCAGGCGTAGAGAATGGTGCGCGCCGCGCTGAGTCCGAAGAGGCGGGCCTGGCAGAGGCAGTCCCGCAGCAGGTGGGCGGCGCGGTCGTAAAATCCCAGGTCGAACATGACGCGGGATTTCAAAAAACCAAAAAGGAGTTCCGCCTCCCGGAAGCCGTGCGCCGCGGCCACCAGAGCCGCCTGGTCGCAGTTGGAGAGAATGCGTGAAAAATTCCCCGTCAGATACAGCGCCACCGACTCAAACCAGAGGGAGCGGATGTGGATAACAGGCGCGGACACGTCCTTGAGCAATTTGGTGGCAAACGAAAAATAATCAAGCGCCTCCTTGAGATTACCCTTGACCAGAAAGCCGCAGCCCAGTTCCAGGAACGCCTCGCTTGAAGGCACGGTCATGGAAAGTTCCTGGAAATAATGGACCGCTTTTTTAAGGAGCGGCAGTGCCTTGGCCGCGTCCTCCTTGCAGAGGTGAAAACGTCCCAGCTCCAGATAATAGCGGGCGAACCAGGGTTGCGGGACCAGTGATTCGGCGGGGAGGGCGCTGCGCGCCACCTCCTTGTCCGCGCCGTCCATGTCCCCACAAAGGAGCTGGTAGCGGACGCGGCAGGCGCACAGGATGTACTGCAGCCGTGTGTTCGCCTCTTCCGACAGGCCCTGCGGTTGAAGACCGTGCTCGGGCCGCAGGAACGAGGCGGCCTGCGGCAGCAGGCGGGCGTCCAGGAAAAAGTTAACGACGCTTGCCAGGCGACCCGCGGCCAGGTCGCCGGCCCCCAGCCGGGAGAGGAGGCGGAAACAGGGCGCCGCCCGCCAGGGGAGAAACCGGTCGAGCCGCTGCTCGAGAAAGACGCGCATCTGTTCCTCCAGGTAGCGGGTCTTTTGCGGCGAAACCCGCCGCAGGTAGCGGCGCAGCCGTTCGGCGGCGCGGGGCTTCTCAACGCCCCAGTAGAGACGCATGCTCCGCAGGTGGGCCAGCTGTTCCTCCGCCTTGACGCGGTTCAAGCCGATCGAGACGAGAAAATCGGTGATTTCCGGTTCCGTGCCGAAGGCACCCAGACAGTATCCGGCGAAAAGCACCGTGCGCGCCTCTTCCTTGAGAGAGCGGATGATGGCCAAGGTGGCGGTGCGCCGGCCCGCGGGTACCTTGAGAGGAAGTTTCCGCCGGTCCACCCAGGAGAACCCGTCCCCCTCCTGCACGATCTTGCGACTGAGTCTGAGATAGTAGATGTAGTGCAGCAGGGCGCTGTACCGCCCGCCGGACAGGCGCAGGATGTGAGCCAGCGCCTTACGCGGCACGGTCACGCCCGGATAGAGGGCCCGAAAACAACGGCGGGTGTCCTCCACTCCGAATTCCTTTACGGTCACGCGCATTTTATCCAAACCCTTGAACATCTCCGGCAGCTGCGGCCGGTTCGACACCACGATCACGGCAATGCGGAAGCGGACCGCCAGATCGGTCAACAGGGTCTTGAAGCGCTCCCGCACGGACGCGGTCAGCCGGTGGGGATCATGAAAAACCAGAAAACCGGGAAGCATGCATTCGCGCATCCGGCGCAGGTAGGCGGCCAGGAAAAGGTTGTAAATGGCGAAAAAGTCATCCTCCACGCGGTCACCGGAAATGGGCCGGTCTTCGAGAAGCTGGGAGAAAAGACTGGCGTACGATTTCCAGACCGGCTTCTCAACCGGGAGCAGGTACTGCGGCAGGCGCTTGAGGAACTCCGCGTCCGCGGCCTTCATGCTCTCCACCAGCGGCAGCAGATGAAAGCGACGCGTGTCCGGCGGAGCGGCGACGGCAAGACAAAATCCCCGCTCCTTCCCCAGCACCGCGCGCAGGGATTCGGCGGCTACTTCGCGTTTGGCGCAGTCGACCGGCCCGGTCACGAAGACCAGGGAGGGATTGCCGGCGGATGAAAACCGGCGGACGAATACCTGCGCCAGACGCCGGATGATCCGGCG
>CAYQRT010000129.1:0-8338 GCA_964419695.1 uncultured Spirochaetaceae bacterium
CTCACGCAGGTGCTTGAAAATCTCTGAGGAGATTTCCGAACCCAGGGTGACCAGGAAGATGGCGGCCTTCTGGCGGCCGGTCAGCTGTTTCTTATGCGACCCCGTATGCCCGGAGTGCTTCTTGCCCGGGCCGATAACCTGGGAGGAGGCGGCCTCTTCCCTTTCCTTGTCCTTGCTCCTGGCGGCCGCTACGGCCGCGCTGCTTGTACGCTTCGCCATATCCTACTCCTCCAACAGCCAGGTTCTGATGAGCTGGGCCACGTCTTCCGGATGTTCGCGCGCCATGTTGATGGCGTTCTCCTGCATTTCCAGCCGGGCCCGTTCCTCCACGGAAAGCTCCACTTCCACGCCCTTTTCCTCGGCGCTGCGCAGCGCCGCTTCGCGCATGGCTTGATGCTGCCGGGCCAGTTCCTCTTCCTTCAGCCGCTTCCTTCTTTCAAGGTACTTGGAAAGGAGTCTGAAGGCAATGATCGCGATGAAAATCGCCCCTACCCCAATGATAACCCAAAAAATAATCTTTTGCGCCTGCATCTGCTGCCGGAAGACGGCGTTCTCCGCCTCGTGTTCAGCGGTGCGGTCCTTCTGCTGATGGATGACCGTGACCAGGTCCTGCCGGCCGCGGTCATAGCCCACGGACGCTTCCACCAGCCGCCGGGCGCCGGCCAGCTCCTCTTCCCCCACCGGGATATAGGTCCGTTTCAGGCTGCCGTCGGTATTGATGATGAGTTCGCCCGTCTGCGGATCATAGTCCTTGGTCCATCTGCCGTCCACTGCCACGGCAATGGAAAGCCGCTTGATGTTCCAGGGGCGGTCCTCCTGATGGATCTTCTTAGTGTTGATGGCGTTTTCCAGGTTTTCCAGGTTGCGCTTGTATTTACCCACCAGGTTGGAGAGGTCCTTGTAGGCGGGCGGGGTCTGCCCTTCTGATCCAGGCGGACCCTCCGGGGTGAATCCCGTGCCTTCGAAGTCTTCCACCTCGATCAGTTTTTTGCGGGTGATGTATTCCACCACCTTGGTCTCGTCGTAAGGCGTACGGGGATTATCCGGAATCAGGGTGATAGGCGTATGTTCCTCTGAATCGGTGGTGCGGTTGAACATATCCAGGTCCACTTCACAGTTGATGATGTCCACCCGGTCCGGCGTGTAGAGGCTGGCCAGTCCCTTGTAGATCTCCCGCTTATATTTAGCTTCCAGATCCGCCTTGATGGCCAGCTGCCGCTTGATGATATCCAGCCGGTCCTGGGCCATATTGAGCTCGGAATCATAGTCGTTGATCTGCTTGGCCGTGGTCTGGTCGATGATAACGATGTTCTTTTTTTCCAACCCCGATACCGCGAACATAATGAGCTTTTCAATGCCCTCAATTTTCTTGCGGTTGGTGATGATGTCGGAGCCCGGTTTGGGTGTGATCATGACCGAGGCTGTTTTGGGCTCCCGGTCCTCAATGAACGTGGCCGGTTTGGGGATGTCCAGGCTGAGGGAGACCGCGTCCACGTCCTCCAGGGCCAGGATATGCTGGCGCAGTTTTTCTTCGATGGCGCGCTTGAGGTTCACGTCCCGTTCCATGTCGGTGAGCGTCCAGCGCTCCACGTCGAAGACGGCCCAGGGATCGATCTGGGTGGGCATGAGGTCCTCCCGCATGAGAATGCTTCTCATGCGCATGGCCGTCTTCTCATCATTCATGTAAATGGTGGCATTTTCTACGGTGTAGGGAACGCCCTCCTGGTCCAGCCGCTGCGTGATGCGGGTAAGCTGGGTCTCGTCCTTGATGGCCGTGCGGAAAAGCGGCGGCCGCGAGGGCGTGGAGCTGAAGGCAAAGAGGAGCACCACGGCGAGAATGGCCACACCGGCCACCGAGAAAATGATAATCTTTTGTGTAGTATTAATTTTTTGCCAGAGCGCCTTTATCTGCGCGGCAATACGTTTGAGCCACTCGTTCATTTCCCCTCCCGTTAATGAACGTCCCTGTTTTCTATTATATGTATTTTGCCATCCTTGGCAATCCCTTTATCCGCTTTTCATATAATTTTTTACCGCACGTTGATGATTTCCTTATACGCCCGGATGGCGCGGTCCATCAGTTCCTTGGTGATGGAGAGTGAAAGCGTGGCCATGGCGCTGGCCAGGGTGATGTCGTGGATGTCGACCGAGTTGGGATCGGTGAGCATCTTTTCGTTGAGCCGTTCCGGTTCCAGCTGCAGGGTGTTCACGTCGTCCAGGGCCTTGAGCAGCAGATCGCCGAAGTCTTTTTCAGGCGAAATGGCGTTCTTTTCCTCATCCATCCTTTTCTTAAGCTTGTCCACAATGTCCGTGCGCAGGGGACTCAGGTTGAACGGGTCCTTGATGATCCGGTTGGTGGTGAAAAAACTGGGCAGCATCTATTACCTCCCTATCTCCAGGGCCTTGTTGAACATGGTCTTGGAGCCGTTGATGACCGTCACGTTGGCCTCGTAGGACCGCGAGGCGGAAATCATGTCCGTCATTTCCGTGACGATGTTGATGTTGGGATACTCCACATACCCGGCGCGCGGTCCGGTTTTTATGGCGTCCGGGTGGGTGGGATCGTACACCAGGCGCGGCTTGGCCACGTAGTCTTTCTGTAGATTAACCACGCGTACGCCTGTGCCCAGCTCGTTTTTGAGCATGCGGGGCAGGAAAGGGCTCTTCCAATACGGGTCGGAAACCCGCGGCCGGAAGACGACCCGGCTGCGGCGGAAGGGCCCGCCTTCCGTGGTACGGGTGGTGTTGACGTTGGCTATATTGTCGGCAATGACGTCCAGCCGCATGCGCTGGGCGGTCAGCCCCGACGCGGCGGTGTTGATGGTACTGTAAATACCCATATACTATCCTTCTTCGCCTAAGCACGCATACTTAAGGCGATATTCATGCGCTGGAATTCGCTGTTGACCGAGGTGAGCATGGCCTGGTACAACAGCTGCGTGTTGGTGGCGGTCATGATCTCTTCCTCAATGTCTACGTTATTGCCGTTGTTCTTGGCCGTGGTCAGGTAGTCCAGGGTGACCCGCGGCTTTACGTCCTGCCAACTATGGGGCCGGTAGAGGGACGCGCTCCGGTCGTACTGGAGGGCCCCCTTGAAGGGCGGTTTCTGTTTTTCCAGGTCCATCATGCGCTTCAGTTCCGACTCAAAACTGACCTTGGAACGCTTGAAATTGGGCGTATCCGAATTGGCGATGTTGTTGGCCGTTACATTGTAGCGCAACAGGGCCACGTCCATGCCCCGGTGCATGAGAGAAAGGTTTCTGTCGAATGAGTGATTGTAGAACATTGTCTTCCCTCCCCTCCAATGTTCGGCACATTTATTACATCAATTAACTGCCAATATCGCTACAAGATAAACCTCGTCACGTCGCGGTCCTCCACGATCGCCTTCAGCCGTTCGTCCACATAGTCCCTGGTGATGGGTATGGTCTGCCCCGCGAGATCCGGCGCGTTGAAGGAAACGTCCTCCAAGAGGTTTTCCATGATGGTGTGGAGGCGCCGGGCGCCGATGTTTTCCGTGGTGGAGTTGACGCTGGTGGCGATCTCGGAAATACGCCGGATGGCCTCTTCCTCGAACACGATCTCCACTTCCTCGGTCCTGAGAAGCTCCACGTACTGCTTAATGAGGGCGTTCTCCGGCTGGGTGAGGATCTTGATAAAGTCGTCGCTGGTCAGGGCCTGCAGTTCCACGCGCAGGGGAAACCGGCCCTGCAGTTCGGGGATGAGATCGGACGGCTTGGACATGTGGAAAGCCCCGGCCGCGATAAAAAGAATATGCGTGGTGTCGACCATGCCGTAGCGGGTGTTCACCTTGGAACCTTCCACAATGGGCAGAATGTCGCGCTGAACGCCCTCCCGGGACACGTCCGTGCCCACCTTGGTTCCCGAACTGGAGGCGATCTTGTCCAGCTCGTCGATGAACACGATGCCCATCTGCTCCACGCGCTCCTTGGCCATTTCGGAAACGCGGTCCATGTCGATGAGCTTGTCGCGCTCCTCGTTGTAGAGGAGTTCCTTGGCCTGCTTGACCGTCACTGATTTCTTCTTCTTTTTACCGCCGAAGATGTTGGACAGGGTGCCGCCGAGATTGATGTCCAAGTCCTCCATATTCATACCGCCGGAAAAGACTTCAATCTGGGGCATCATGTTGCGGGTGACGTTGATCTCCACCTGTTTTTCGTCCAGCTCGCCGGATCGGAGTTTTTCCCGGAATTTCTCCCGGGTGCCGGACGACGGCGCCTGACTTTCCGCGGCCGGTTCCGCCGGCGGCGGGGGCTGCTGCCCCGGCAGATTAACCAACGGGCCCAGGGGGCGCGCCGGCTTCTTGATGCCGGGCAACAGGAGGTCGAGCAGGGCCTCCTCGGAACGACGGGCCGCCTCTTCATGTACCGTGGCGTAAAATTCAGTACGCACCAGAGAAATGGCCACGGACATCAGGTCCCGGATCATGGATTCCACGTCCCGTCCCACGTAGCCCACCTCCGTGTACTTGGTGGCCTCCACCTTGATGAACGGGGCGTTGGTGAGCCTGGCCAGGCGTCGGGCGATCTCGGTTTTGCCCACGCCCGTGGGACCGATCATGATGATATTCTTGGGCGCCACTTCCTCACGGAGCGACTCCGGCAGACGGGTGCGCCGGTAGCGGTTGCGCAGGGCGATGGCCACCGACTTCTTGGCTTTGTGCTGGCCGATGATGTATTTATCCAGGGCGGCGACGATCTCTTTGGGCGTCAGTTTATCGCCATCGATCTTCATGAAATTTCCTCCACGATGATTTCCCCGTTCGTGTAGATGCATATTTTGGCGGCGATACGCAGGGACTTCTCCACGATCTCCCGCGCCGAAAGTTTTCCCGTATCCAGGTAGGCCAGGGCCGCGGCGTAGGCGAAATTGCCCCCGCTGCCGATGGCGATCACGCCCTGTTCCGGCTCCACCACGTCCCCGGTGCCGGAGATGAGCAGGAGTTTGTTCTTGTCGCCCGCCAAAAGCATGGCCTCCAGCCGGCGCAAGACGCGGTCGGTGCGCCAATCCTTGGCCAGTTCCACGGCGGCCCGGGTCATGTCTCCGCCGTATTCCTTTATTTTCATCTCGAAACGCTCAAACAGCGTAAACGCGTCCGCCGTGGCGCCGGCGAATCCCACCAGAATTTTGCCGTCGTACAGGCGGCGTACCTTGCGGGCGTTGGCCTTGAGTATGGTATTGGCATAGGTCACCTGCCCGTCGCCGCCCAGGGCCAGGGTGCCGTCTTTGAGGACCGCCAGAACGGTCGTTCCCCTGAATTGTTCCATCAATCACCTTCCTTGGTAAACGCCTCGTTCCCTTCCAATTTAGCGTGAGGGTGGGCGTGCGCGTAAATATTCTTCAGGCGTTCCACACCCAGATGGGTGTAGACCTGGGTGGTGGAAAGGCTGGCATGTCCCAACAGTTCCTGCACCACACGGATGTCCGCCCCCCGGTTGAGGATATGGGTGGCAAACGTATGCCGGAACGTGTGCGGTGTCACGCGTTTGGCCAGACCGACGCGCACCAGCGCCCGGTCCAGAACCACACGGACGCCCCGGGCGGTTAAGCGCCCCCCGGACCGATTGAGAAAGAGCGCGGCCGAAGGCTCGCGCACCGCACGCAGCCCGGCCAGAAACTCCCGGCGCCGCGCCAGATATTCACGCAAAAGGACGCCGGAATAGCGTCCGGTGTAGACGATCCGCTCCTTCCGTCCCTTGCCGGTGACCTTGACCAGCCCCTCCTTGAGATTGATATCGGCCACGTTCACGGCCACCATCTCACCGACGCGGCAGCCGGTGGCGTAGAGGAACTCGAACATAAGCTTGTCGCGCAATTCAAGAAAGGAACGCGCGGGCAGCTCGAGCAGGCCGTGTATGTCATCCTCCACCATGAAAGAAGGGAGCCATTTCTCCGCTTTGAGGGAATGCAAGGCCTGGAAGGGGTTGGCGGCGGCGTACCCGTAGCGCTGTTTGTACCGGTAGTACCCGCGCACGCAGGAAATGACACGGTTGATGGTCTTGGCGGAGAGTTGCCGGTGCGAAAGCGAAGTGACGAACTCACGCGCCCCCTTGACGTCCAGCTCGTCTTCCCCGTACGAGCGTTCCTCAAGGAACCGGGAGAAGAGGTCCATATCCTTGGCGTAGGACTGGATGGTATTGGCCGAGAGATTGCGTACGCTTTTCAGATAAGCGAAATACCCCTCAAGCACTGTAACCCGCCGCCTCCCCGTTGCCGTTTGCGTTGCCGTTGCCGTTGCCGTTGCCGTTGCCGTTTGCGTTACCGTCACCGTTGGCGGTATCCTCTTTCCCTTCCGCCGTGGCGCCTTCTTCGGCGTGCAGGTAGCTGCAGTCGGGATTGATGCACATTTTGTAGGTACCGCGTTTTTTATCAGCCTTCTCCACCAGGAATTTGCCGCACTGCGGGCATTTCTGCTCGGTGGGCTTGAAATGAGTGAAGAAATCGCACTCGGGATAGTTGGTACACCCGTAGAATTCCCGGCCGCGTCCGCCCGCCTTGCGGCGCGCGATGATCTTGCCGTTGCATCCGTCGCGCGGACAGTCAGCCAGGGGCACGGCCCGGGTGTTTTTACATTCGGGAAACCCCTTGCACGCCAGGAAATACCCGAAGCGGCCCAGCTTCTTCACCATGGGCCGGCCGCATTTCTCGCAGGTAAAATCCGTTTCCTCGTCCAGAATGCCCTTCATCGATTCCAGGGACTGCATGACACTGTCCACCTTGTCCTTGAAGGGTTGGTAGAAATCCTTGAGCATACGCACCCATTCCTCGCGGTTCTCCTCGATCCGGTCCAGCTTCTTTTCCATCTCCGCCGTGAACCCCACGTCCAGAATCTCCGGAAACGACGTGGCCAGGATATCCGAAATGATGCGTCCCAACTGGGTGGGCACCAGCTGTTTGCTCTTGCGTACCACGTAATACCGGTCGAGCAGAACCGAAATGATGGGAGCGTAGGTGGACGGACGGCCGATGCCGAGCTCCTCCAGAGTCTTCACGATGGAGGCGTCGGTATACCGGGACGGGCCGGAGGTAAAATGCTGTTCGGGCAGCAACTCCCGGCATGACAGCTGGTCGCCCACGGCCAGCGCGGGCAGCGGCTTTTTCTTCTCCTTGGGTAGCAGCATTTTAAGAGCGCGGTAGAAGCCCTCCTCCACCGTCTTGGTCTCCGCGGCGCGGAAGACCCCTTGGCCGCAGCGGAAGTCCACGGTTTGGGTCAGGCTTTTGGCCGGTTTCATCTGCGAGGAGACGAACTGCTCCCAGATGATGGCGTACAGCTTGTACTGGTCCTGGGTCAGGTTCTCCCGGATGCCTTCCGGCGTATATTCGACGTAGGTGGGGCGGATGGCCTCATGGGCGTCCTGCGCCCCCTGGGACACGCCATACGCCACCGGCTGTTCGGGCAGCTCGGCGGGATACTGCTTGCCTATATACTCGCGGACCGCCTCCAGGGCCACGCTGGCGACGCGCGTGGAGTCCGTGCGCATGTAGGTGATCAAGCCCACGCGGGAGTCGCCGATGTTGATGCCTTCGTAGAGCTGCTGGGCGATCTGCATGGTCTTGCGCGACGTGAATCCCAGCCGGTTGGCCGCCGCCTGCTGGAGCTTGGAGGTGGTGTAGGGAGCGCGCGGCCGGATTACCTTCTCCGTCTTCCTGATGTCGGCCACCGTGAACGGCTGATCCTTAACCGCCTCCATGATCTTCTCCGCCTCGGCTTTGGATTTCAAGACCGGCTTGGCGTTTTGGTATTCCACCAGATCGGCCTCAAAATGTTTTTTCCCTTTTTCCAAAACGGCGGCCAGGGTCCAATATTCCTCGGGGATGAAGGCTTCCACCTCTTTTTCCCGCTCGCAAATGAGCTTGAGCGCCACGGACTGCACGCGACCCGCGGACAAGCCGTTCTTGACCTTGCTCCACAGGAGGGGCGAAAGGTTGTAGCCCACCAGCCGGTCCAGCACCCGGCGCGCCTTCTGGGCGTCGATCTTGGTCAGGTCGAGTGCGCGCGGATGGTCCACCGAATCGTGAATGGCGCGCGGCGTTATCTCATTGAAGACGATGCGCTCGAATTGAAGGTGGGGATATTTTTTTGCCAATGCGTTCTTGATGTGAAATGAGATGGCCTCCCCTTCGCGGTCGTTATCGGACGCGAGCAGGATTTTTTCCATTTTTCTGGCCTTCTGCACCAGATTCTTGAGGATTTTGGCCTTGCCCCGCACCGTGATGTATTCGGGCGTGAAATCATGGTCCACGTCCACCGCCATCCGCGACTTGGGCAGGTCGATGAGGTGTCCCATGGACGCCTCCACCGTGTAGCCCGCGCCGA
>CAYQRT010000130.1:0-8306 GCA_964419695.1 uncultured Spirochaetaceae bacterium
TCACCACTTCTTCAGGCTGTTCAAGAGCAGCGCGATCATCTTCCCCAGCCCGGCCAGTTTTTTCCCCAGGTTCCTGGAGAACAGCAGCTCAATGACGCCCTTGAGCCGGCGGTATTTCTTCTCCGAATGCGGATACCACCAGAGGGCGCGCGGCATGGCGCTTAAGAGATCGGTGACGATCACCTTGCTTTGCGTCATCTCCTCGAACCCGGTCAGCCCGTGCGAGCGGCCGATGCCGGATTGCTTGTATCCGCCCCAGTGGGCCTCGGCCAGTCCGTGGCTCATGAGGTGGTCGTTGACGGTGACCGCCCCCGCCTCCAGGCGGGCGGCCAGACGCCGGGCGCGGCGCGGGTTTCTGGACCAGACGCTGGCGGTCAGGCCGTACATGGTGGCGTTGGCTTTCTCCACCGCTTGGTCCTCGGTGGTGAAGGTATCCAGGGCCAGCAGGGGGCCGAAGGTCTCGTCGGTCATGAGTTTCATGTTCATATTTACGTTGTCGATAAGCATGGCCGGGTGGAGGAGGCGTTCCGCGTCGTCTTCGCCCACGGCGGCCACGATGCGCGCCCCTTGGGCCAGGGCGTCCGCCACGTGGGACTTGACCGTCTCGTATTGTTTGCGGGTGGTGAGCGCGCCCACGTCCACGTCGAACTCTTTTTCGCGGCCCACGCGAAGCAGTTTGAGTCGCCCGGACAGCAGTTTGGAAAAGGAGGGAGCGATCCGTTCGTGGACGTAAATCCGTTCCACGCCGCCGCAGGACTGGCCGCAGTTGGAGAGACCCGCCCAGAGGGCGCCGTTCACGGCGCGGTCCAGGGGAGCGTCCCGGCAGACGATCATGGCGTCGTTGCCGCCCAGTTCCAGGCAGACGGGAATGAGTTTCTCCGACGCCAGTTTCATCAGTTCCTTGCCCACGGGAATCGAGCCGGTGAAGAAAAGTTTGTTGACGCCCGCGTCAAGGAGAGCCGGCCCGGCCGTGCGGCCGTCCAAATGGATGAGATGGAAAAGTCCCTCGGGCACGCCCGCCTCCTCCATCACTTCCCGGATTAATTCCCCCACCGGTTTGGCGATAGTCGCTACCTTGAGGATGACGGCGTTGCCCGCCATCAGGCCCATCAGGGTTTCATGGAAAGGGATGCCGAAGGGATAGTTCCAGGGGCTGATGATGCCGATGACGCCCCAGGGTTCGCGCACCAGGCGGGTGCGTTTGTAGCTCAAGAGCAGGTTGCCCGCGCGCATGCGGCGCGGTTTGAGCATACGCCGCGCGGCCTTGGCGTAATAAGCCGCGGCCAGGCTGCAGGGGAGGACCTCCGTGGACAGGGCGTCGCAGCGCGTCTTGCCGGTGCAGGCCGCGATCGTCTCCGCGATCCGGTCGGCGTGCAGGAGGAGACTGCCGCTCATGCGCTTGATGATTTTTTTGCGCGCTCCAAAGCGGGTGGTCCCCCAGCTTTTTTGCGCCGCCCGCGCCGCGGCTACCGCGTCGGCGAGATCCTCAATCGTATTGGCGCGGATTCCCGCGTCGGTATTCCTCGTCATGGTTACCTCCCCGTCCAGGCGGACATGCTTTTGTGAACTCCCAGAAAACGGATGAAGCCCTGAAACCAGGCGTCGGGGAGAAGGCCGCGCAGCAGGGGGGTCAGGCGGAGAGTGCGCGGGCGCTTGGGCGCATGCCGGCCCCGTTTGAGCGCCCCTTCCACAATGGCTTTGGCGATGACATCGTGGTCCCTGATCTGGGGCACCAACAGCCCGCCCAGGCCGCCGATCCTGGCGCCCTGGAACATGCCCGTTTTAATGTATCCCGGATGAATACTGGAGAAACGCACGCCACGCTTGCGGCGGTTTTTGGCTTCATGACGAAGGGATTCAGTCAGGCCCCAGACCCCCCATTTGACGGCGGAGTACATCCCCAGGTAGGGCACGCCCAAGCCGCCGGCGGCCGACGAGATGTTGACGATATGGCCGCAGTCGCGTTCGTACATGGCGGGAAGAAAAGCCTTGGTGGTGTGGATCATGGACGTCAGGTTGACGTCGATGGTCTTGATGAGTTTGTCATCCGGCACGTCCAGAAAATCGCCGCCGGCCACGTACCCGGCGTTGTTGATCAGGATGTCCACCCGCCCCAGATCCTTGACGGCCTGCCTGGCGGACTTCATAACCTGCGTCTTTTTGGTCACGTCGCAGATACAGCCGTGAGCGGCCCCCAGGGGCTTGAGTTCCTTGAGCGCCTGGGCCAGGGCCTGGTGGTCGATGTCCCACACGCTGACCGCGACTCCTGATGCGAGCAGCCGTTTGGCGGTGGCCAGGCCGATACCCATGGCCCCGCCGGTCACTACCGCGGTTTTTCCCTCAAGCTTCATACAGGCCCCCTTTGTATCTGAATGATGTGGGGCCAGTGTATCACTCCCTGTCCGGCAGTGAAAGTATCGAGAGGGAAATTTCTTTGGCAGGCAAGTCGCGGCGGCGATCCGTCAGGACGATGTCCGGGTGCCGATCATCCTGAATCTGTCCGAGCAATGCAGCAGACCGAAAAGGTAGAGACACCCGTCGTAGTAGCGCCACTGTCCGGTGACCGGCGGCACGGTCCAGAGATCGCGGACAAAATCAAGGGCGCGCGGGTGTCGGGAAACCAGGGCGCCCGCGGCGTTCATGGCCACCAGGCCCGGGGAGTGATGGGTGGACAGTTGCGAGGCGCCGTCCACGGTGTAGGCATTGCCGTAGGACGTGACGCCCCGCCCGGCAAAGAAGGCGAGCAGGCGGTCGATGACGTCGAGCAGGGCCGGTGTGCCGCCGAACCAATAGCAGTCGAGGGCCATGTTCTGCATGACCCGGTAGGCGTCGTGGCGGAAGTCTTCATGCCCGCGTCCGGTGGGATCGCAGGGGGCGCCCTCGAAGGTGCAGTAGTCGGCCGCCAAACCGGTCACGGGATGGGCGGCCCGGCAGAGAAGGGCGCGGCTGGCCGCGGCCACTTCGGTCCAGTAGGCGCGGTCCTCCGCGGCCCAGCGGCTCCATAATTGGTAGAAGGCGGGCAGGTGGTAGGAGGGATCGGTGAACCCGGCCGCCGTACCGTATGGAACAAATACCACCTGACATGATACGGGATCGATCATGCGCGTCACGCCCCCGCCGGGATCGGCGTAGCGGTCCTGGTGGAGCATGTGGTGGAGGATGTCGTCGGCCGCCTGCCGGTAATTTTTATCCCCCCAGCGTTTCCAGGCGAAGTAGAGGGACGTGGCGAAATATTCCTCCCCGTCCGACGCGGGCGGCCGGTCGGTGACCGTGCCGTCGGTGCGGGCCTGCCAGGAGAAATACCCCTCCCAGTCGCCGTGGGCGTTGCGCAGGCGCCTCCGGGAAAAATTCCACAGCCGGTCGAATTCCTCCCGCCTGTCCGCCTGCACCGCGATCATCATGCCGTACGACATGCCTTCCGAGCAGACATTGCCGTGGCCGGAGTCGAGGATGTAGGCTTCGTCCACGCCCGTTTCGTAGTAGCAGCGCAGGCTCTCGTCGCCCTGGAAGAAATCATGGAGGGCGCCGTCGACCTTGGCGTCAATGGCGTTCTGCGCCAAGCCCGCCTCACGGAACAGGTTGCGGCGAACGGCGGGAGCGCCGTTTTCCCGGGGCGTCCGGGACGAGGACGGATCGTCGGGCGATGAGCAGGCCAACAGCGGCAGGGCGGCGAGCGGGGTTTTCAAAATTTCCTCCGGAAAAACGGAACACGATATTCCATTTTGTTTTTTTATGACGCGGGCGAACGGGGCCGCCTGGGCGCGGGACTCCGTTCCCTCCCCCGATTGAAGGGGTTCCTCAATATACATACAAACGTCCCGTGCGGCAAACCGATTTCCCTGGCGATCCGGACTTGTTTCTCCGCCTGGATTGTGCGAATTTGAGAAGAGGGAGGGAGGCCGGGCCCGCGGCGGTCCCGGCCGGAGACGTGAGTAAGGCGGTGAGGCATGGCTTTGTTGACGTTGACCGACATCATCAAGTCCTACCCTTCGGGTGAACTCAGGGAGCGGCGCGCCGTTCTGAAAGGGGCTTCGCTCGCCCTGGAGCAAGGCGAGGCCCTGGCCGTAACCGGACCTTCAGGATCGGGGAAAAGCACGCTTCTGCACCTGATCGGGCTCCTGGACCGGCCGGACTCAGGTGTTATCCGGTTCAAGGACGCGGACGTGAGCGGCTACGGCGAACGGGAACGCGATCTCTTTCGCAGCCGGGAGATCGGGTTTGTCTTCCAGCTTCATTTCCTCCTGCCCCAGTACACCACCCTGGAAAACGTCATGCTGCCGGCCGCCGCCCTGCCCCGGCCCGATCCCGCGGCGGTGGAGCGGCGGGCCCGCGCCCTGCTGGATCGTGTGGGCCTCCGGCATTTCGTCGACTCTTTTCCCGCCGAGCTGTCCGGCGGGGAACGCCAGCGCGCGGCCCTGGTGCGGGCCCTGATCAACCGGCCGGCCCTGCTGCTGGCCGACGAGCCCACCGGTTCCCTCGACCACGCCACCGCCCAGTCCGTGGCGGGACTGTTGCGCCAACTCAACCGGGAAGAGGATACCGCCTTGCTGGTGGTCACCCACGCGGAGGAGATCGCCCGCGGACTGGGACGCACCCTGCGGCTGGAAGACGGCGTCCTGTCTCCGTCGCCGGCCGGGGGAGCGCCGGCGTGAGCCCGTCCGCCGCCTGGCGCGTCCTGCCCGCGGCCCTGAGAAGCCTGGCCCGGTTTCGCCGCCGCGTCCGGGGCACGGCGGCCGGCGCCTGTCTCGCCTCGGTCCTGTTGACCGGCTCACTCCTGACCGGCGCCTCGGTGCGCTTGAGCCTGGAGGCGGCCGCCGACCGGCGACTGGGGGCCGCCGGATTCGCCCTGGAGATTCCCGAGGATTTTGTTACTGTGTCACTGGCCGGGCGGTTGGAACGGCTGACGGGCCAACGCGTGATTCCCGTCCTGAGACTATCCGGCCTGGCCGGCCGCGCCGCCGGTACTGCGCCCCTGCGCCGGGTGGAGGTGTTGGGCGTTGACGAATCATTTTTCTCCCTGTTCGGCGGCGCCCGGGAAAAACCGGCCGCCGGTTTTTGCGCGGTGGGTTCGCACGCGGCGTCCGTGTTGGGCGTGGCCGCGGGTGAGGAGCTGATCCTCAACCTGGAGAAACGCGGTCTCTTGCCCCTGGAAACGCCGGCCGGCCGCACCCGGAATCGAGTGGCACCGCTGCGGCTTCGGATCGGGACCGTGGCGTCCGGGGAGGAGGGAGGCGCGTTCAGCCTGCGGGCCAACCAGACCGTACCCCTTCTGATTTTCATTTCCCTGGCCGAGGCGGGCCGTGCCTCCGGACTGGCGGAGAAGGCCAACCTGTTGGTGGTCCCGCGCGGGCCGGCTATCCCCGCCACCGCGGCCGCGCTTACCGCGGCTTTGCGGGAGGCCATGACCCTTGAGGATTACGGGCTGAGTCTGGACCGCGTTCCGGAGGGAACCCCGCCGGTCCTGCGGGATCAGCGGGTATTTATCCGGCCCGCGGCGGCGGACGCGGCGCGCGCCCTCGATCCCTCGGCGCGCGGCCGGCTGGTCTACTTTGTCAACCGCCTGGCCGGCGCGCCGTATTCGTTCGTGGCCGCCGCTCACGCCGCCGACCTGCCGTTTGATCCCGGTCCGGACGGCATTTTCATAAGCGATTGGCTGGCCGCGGACCGGAGCCTGCAGACGGGCGACGCCGTATCCCTCTCCTATTACGTGATTGACGACCGCGCCACCCTGGTGGAACGAGCGGCGCGCTTCACCGTGCGCGGCGTGCTGCCGCAGTCCCATCCGCTCTTTGCCGCGCGCCTGACCCCGGATTTCCCCGGCCTTACCGACGTGCCCAACTGCCGCGACTGGCGCGCGGGCGTTCCGGTGGACGTGTCCGCCATCCGGCCCCGGGATGAGGAATTCTGGAACCGCTACCGGGCGGCGCCCAAGGCGGTCCTCTCCCTGGACCGGGGACGGGCCCTGTGGGGCACCCGCTTCGGGGATACCACCTCCCTCGCGTTCCACGCGTCCGGCGGTGCCGGGGCGGTGGCGGCCGGGCTGCTGCGGCGCCTGGATCCCGCCCGTTTCGGTCTGGTATTCACGGACCACCGCGCCCGGGCGCGCGCCGCGGTGGAGAACGGCGTGGATTTTTCCGGCTTGTTCACGGGGCTGGGATGCTTCGCCGTGGCGGCCAGCCTCATCCTGTCGCTCTTTCTTTTTTCCTCGGCCGTGGCGGAACGCGGCCCGGAGATCGGCCTGCTGCGGGCCGTGGGGTTTTCCCGGCGGCGGGTGTTTATGCGCCTGGGAGCGGAAGGGGCGTTGACCGCGTTCGCGGGCAGCCTGGCGGGCGCGCTGGCCGGTCCCGCCTTTACGGCCTTGTTGATCGCCCTCCTGGCCACCCTCTTCCGGGGCGCGGTGGCCGGGGCTGAGATCGGGTTTTATTTTTCTCCCTCCGCGTTCGCGACCGGCTGGGGGTTAAGTTTCGTTTTTTCCCTGACGGTCTTTCTGCTGACCGTGGCGCGGCACGCCGGCCGGCCCGCGGTCCGGCTGCTTTCCGGGGCGGACGATACGGGCCGCCCGCGCCGCCGGCCGCGCGCGTTCGTCTCCCTGGCCGCGGGCATGGTCTTCGTGGCCGGCGCGGCGGCCGTGAGCGTGGGATTCCAAAGCCGCGGGATCGAGCCCGTTTTCTTTTTCATCTCTTCGGTCCTGCTCCTGGCCGGCCTCCTCCTGCTCATCCGTTCGGCGATCGTAGGGCGGCCCACCCGGCCCGCCGGGCTGTTCGCTCACGGACCGGCCCGGGCTTGGGCCGCGCTGCGCGTCAAGGAATCGCGGGCCCTGGCATCCATCATTGTTCTGGCCTTGGGTGTTTACCTGGTGACCGCCGTGGGGGCCAACACCTCCTCCCTGCCGGTGGATCCCTCACAGCGGGACACGGGCACGGGTGGGTTCGCGCTGTTTATGGAAACCTCGGTACCCGTGGCGGAGAACCTGAACGATCCGGCGGCCCGGGTGCGCCTGGGATTGGATGACCTGGGGAAAGACGTCTTCTTTCTCCCCATGCGCGTGAGCACGGGGGACGATTCCAGCTGTCTCAACCTGAACCGGGCCCAACAGCCCGAGCTGGTGGGCCTGGCCCCGGAGGCGTTGGCGGCCCGGGGCGCCTTTGCGTTCACCGGCGCGACCGGCGCTTCGCCCTCCTGGCGCGTGCTGGACGCGGCCCCCGTGGCCGGCGTCCTGCCCGCCCTGGCCGACGAGGACGGCCTCACCTGGGGGCTGGGGCTGGCCGTGGGTGACCGGCTGGCATTGACGGATGAAACCGGCCGGGAACGGGAGGTGTATTTTGCGGGCGCCTTGCGGGGCTCGCTTTTTCAGGGAAGCATTCTTGTTTCCGAAAAACGTTTTCTGGAACTCTTTCCCTCATCCCGCGGCTACACCCGGTTCCTGGTTGACGCGCCGGAAATCGAGGACCGGTATCGTGAACGTCTGGCGGCGGGGATTGAAAACGCCCTGCGCGCTTACGGCGCCCGGGCGGTGAGCGCCGTGGATAAATTACGCAGTTACCAGGAAGTGACCAATACCTATCTGCTCATGTTTCTGGTGCTGGGCGGGCTGGGGCTCATTATCGGGCTGGGCGGCTTCGGCGTGTTCATCCGCCGGCACGCGGCGCGACGCGCCGGGGAGTTCGCCCTCCTGGCCGCATTGGGCTTTTCTCGAACATTCATCCGCCGGCAATTCCTGCTGGAACAATTGATCATCCTGTGCGCCGCCCTGGTCACGGGACTCCTGGCGGCGGTGGTCGCCCTGCTGCCCGCCGTGATCGCGGGGGGCGGGCGGGTGCCCTGGATCCTCCTGGCCGCTTTATTCGCCGGTATGGGCGGCGCCGGCTTCGTCTGGACGCGCCGCGCGGTGAACCTCTCCCTGCGGGGGGACCTGATTGGAGTATTGAAGCGGGACGTGGTCTAGAAGCGGGGACGACGTGGAATCCGTGAAATACTATTCCGCTTTTTTCTCCTGATCCGCGGCGTCCGTCGGGGCGCTGCCCAGGAAACGGACCAGTCCGATGACGCCCAGCACGGCGCCCACGACAAAAAAGCCGATTTTAGCGTACAGCGCGTAAGCGCCGAACAGGCTGAACAATCCGATCTCACCGCGGATCAGGGGCATGATGAAGCCGCCCGCGCCCATGATAATAAAAAAGGCCGCGAAATAAAAAAGGCCGGTCTTGCGTTTGGACATACGTTCCTCCAGTCACGATCCCGCCGGACGCGCCGGCGTGAACCATGAGAACCCTATATCATAAAAGAAAACCGTGCAAGGGGAACCG
>CAYQRT010000131.1:0-5746 GCA_964419695.1 uncultured Spirochaetaceae bacterium
ACGCCTGGTCATTGACCCGGTAATACAGGGTGACCTTCTGCGCCTTTTCGGCATTGGCCATGGAGAACTGCACCACGTAATCCTTGCCCTCGAGCCAGGAACGGGGGGACGTCATCCTCACGTTGAAAAACGTGCCGCACCCCGAGGCCAGCAGCAGCACGGCCGCGAGCAAGGCCAGGGAGGCGAGCGTGATCATGTTCTTTTTCATTGCGGACTCCTTGGTGACTGGTTTGGACGAATCGTCATTTTTATACTAAGTGTAGTATAAAAACCGCTTGGGCACCCGTTTTTTTTCATCTTTTTTCATCGGCCGCGAGAAAAAGCAATGGTCCCTGCGCACGTTTCACGAGCGCGGCATATTCACGGTATGAATTGTTTTCTGTCCGGAGACGGGGATACGCCCCGGTGTCGTGACCGCTCTACTTTTTAAAGAGCGACCGGTATTGGCCGTAGCCTTCCTTCTCCAGATCCGCCGCGGGGATGAATCGCAGGGAGGCGGAGTTGATGCAGTACCGGAGGCCGGTGGGCGCCGGACCGTCGTCAAAGACGTGTCCCAGGTGGGAGTCGGCCCCGGTGCTGCGCACCTCGGTCCTGACCATGCTGAAGCCCACGTCCTTCTTCTCCGTGATCGCCGCCGGATCCAGGGGCCGGGTGAAGCTGGGCCACCCGGTGCCGGATTCGAATTTGTCCAGCGAGCTGAAGAGCGGCTGGCCGGAGACCACGTCCACGTAGATGCCGTCGCGGTGGTTGTCCCAGTACTCATTGTCAAAAGGCCGTTCTGTGCCGTTCTCCTGGGTCACGTGAAACTGCAGGGGCGTAAGGCGCGCTTTCAGTTCCTTGATCCTCATATCCGTCTTCTCCTCCCCGGTTTTGGCCGCTTCCTGCGCGGAGCAGGAAACCGCCGCCAGTCCCGTCATCCATAAGAGAGCACATCCCGCTAACCACAATCGATATGTTTTCATACGTATAATATAGTGAATTTTATATGTAATCGGATAGCGACGGTGACGGGACGAATGTCACAGGGAGAGTTCGGGAAAGGGCGTCCGCCACTGGAAGCCGGTGCGCCCGGAGGAACGAAAGTGCTCCAGGCGGCGGATTGAAATCTCGGCGAAGACCGGATCGTTGTCTCCGGTGAATACGGTGCGGCCGTCCAGCTCGCCCGCCAAAAGCGTGGTGCCCGAATGGGCGAACAGGTCGCCCACCAGCATGCCCGGCGCGGTGGAGGCGGCCAGGATGCGCCGGATGGCTTTGAGGGGCTTTTGGGCGTAGCAGCCGGGTACGTTCTCTTCCATGCGGTAAAAAACCTGCTGCACGTCCACCCAGACGTTGCCCGCCCGGATAAAGGGCGAATGTCCCCGGGCCGTGTTTTCGCGCCGCTCCCCTCCCACCACCTTGTAGTACCCCCTGAGTATTTTGGGGATGTCGGTGTACTGAACCTGGAAAGGCGGGGAGCCCTTGACGTAGTACAGCAGTTCCTGCCTCACCCACATCCAGTTGGCGGCGGTGCCGTATCCCCGCTGGTTGCGCAGGGTGATGAAACTGCGGGGATGTAACGCGTCGAACCCGCGCATCATGATCATGAAATCGGGCAGGGGCTGGAACTGGTCCCGGCAGTCGGCGCCCAACCAGACATAGAAGGAAGCGTGCCCGGCCAGCCGGTCCGCGGCCGCCGTCACCCAGCGCCGGGAGAAATCGAGATACTCATCCAGAGCACACTTGGACAAGGCGCGGCTCCGCCGTCCGCCCACGCGGATATTGTAGGGAGGATCATTGACAAAGCAGTCGACCCGGCGGTCCCCGCAGAGCCGGCCCACCTGCTCCGCGTCGCCCGCGTCCAGCACGCCCACCCGGTGCCCGCGCTGCGGATCCTGCCAAATTTCTCCCGGCTTGAGACGGCAGAGCGGGAGCACCCGCTCGCGCAGGGCGCCCCAATCAAGGCGGGCCAATTCCTCGCGGAACACGCCTCCCTGATGGTTTTTTTCCTTTTTATTCATGCGCTTTCAGTGTAGTATGTTTTACCCGCGCTCACAACCGGCCGGAAAGCCTCACGTCGTTGTTCACCGCTAAATGGAATGATCATTCGTTCTCCCGGCTCCACATGTCAGAAAAACTTGAAAACCATCCTGGAATGGGCTATGTTTATTAGTGGGCCCGCGGGAAGCGGGCCGTTCAGCCTGAAGGAGGTTATGATAATGAAACGGATAATCATCGTTCTTTTGCTGCTCTTGCTCCCCATGTCCATGTTCGCCCAATTTTACCTCGGCGTCAGCGCCATGTATAAAAGCGATCCCCTGACGCTTCCCAGCGTCACCCCGGATCCTTCGATCGTCGACAACCTGGCGTTCGGCGCGGACCTGAAGATCCAGTTGGCCATCTTCGAGATACAGGCCCTGGCCCTCTACAACCTGGACCAGTCGTTCAACACCTATCTCGACGTGGGACTGGCGTTTGACATCGCGAGCGTCCTCACCATCGGCGCGGGCGTGGGCCCCAACTTCGTGATCAGCTTCGTAAGCGGCGCGCCGGAACCATTCGGCTTCGGGTTCAACGGCAAGATCCACGCCGATCTCAACCTCGGCGGCATCAAGATCAGCGCCTACTATCTTTTCCTGGTGGACAATATCACCGTGGCGGACCTCACCTCTCAGATGTACGCGGGGAACGTCGGTCTCTCGGTGCTCTTCAAGCTGATGTAACCGGTTTTTACAAAAAAAAGGCCCTCCTTGACGGAGGGCTTTTTTTTGCATGCCACGAACGCTACACGATCCGCGCCATGATTACACCGTCGATCTTCCTGATCTTGTCCACCAGGCCGGCGTCGATCTTGCCTTCCACGTCGATGATATTGTAGGCCACCTCGCCCTTGTGCCGGTTGAGCATGTCCGCGATGTTGATCTTCCGCTCCGCCAGCAGGGTGGTGATCTGTCCCAGCATCATGGGCACGTTCTTGTTGGCGATGACCAGGCGCGCGGCCGCGCTGCGGGGCATCTCGCAATTGGGAAAATTCACGGAGTTGACCACGTTCCCGTTCTCCAGAAAATCCCGCAGCTGCTTGACCGCCATGAGCGCGCAGTTCTCCTCGGCCTCCGGGGTGGAGGCGCCCAGGTGCGGCACGGGAATGACCTTGGCCACGCCCAGGAGCGCGTCGTCGGGAAAATCGGTGACGTAGCCGGCCACCGTGCCCGCGTCCATGGCTTTTTTCAGGTCGGCTGAGTTCACCAGCTCGCCGCGGGCGAAGTTGAGGATGACGATCCCCTTCTTCATGACGTCGAACTTCTTGCCGGAGAGATAGCCCTTGGTGTCGTCCTTCATGGGCACGTGCAGGCTGATGTAGTCGGAATCGGCCAGCAGGGCATCCAGGCTCTTGGCCTTCTTCACCTCCCGGGAAAGGCCCCAGGCGGCCTCCACGGAGATGTAGGGATCAAAACCGCTCACTTCCATGCCTAAAGAGACCGCGTCGTTGGCCACCATGGAGCCGATGGCGCCCAGGCCGATGACGCCCATCTTCTTGCCCTTGATCTCGGGCCCCACAAACTGGGACTTGCCCTTTTCCACCAACTTGGATACTTCCGCCCCCTGGCCCTTGAGGCCCTGGGCCCAGGCGACGGCGGCCGGCAGATTGCGGCTGGCCAGAAATAATGCGGCCAGCACCAACTCCTTGACCCCATTGGCATTGGCGCCCGGTGTGTTGAAAACCACGATCCCCTTGTCCGTGCAGCGGTCGATGGGGATGTTATTCACGCCCGCGCCGGCGCGGGCCACGGCCTTGAGGGAGGCCGGCAGTTCCATGTCGTGCATTTTGAAGCTGCGCAGGACGATGCCGTCAGGATCCTGGACCTTGTCCCCCACCTGGTATTCTTTTTCCGGGAGCAAGGACAGGCCTTTCTCTGATATTTTGTTGAGCGTCTGGATTTTAAACATGAGGTGCCCCTTTCCTTTGACTGACTGCGGTGCGGTCCGGCTGGAGGTACAGATGATTCTTCCGACCGTGAAAGACGTAACGATACTATTTACGCAAAGACGGAAGAAAAAGTCAAGATTAGCCAGGGATGGATCCACTCCCGTGGCCGGTCAACTGGTCACCGCCCCCCGGCTGGCCGAGGAGACCAGGCGGGCGTACTTGTAGAGGGCCCCGTGGGTGTAGGCGATCTCCCGGGGCTGCCAGCCGGCCTGACGCCGGGCGATCTCGGCCTCCTCCAGTTCCACGTTCAAAAGCGTGCGGGAAGCGCTGATGGTGATCAGGTCCCCGTCCCGCAGGAGGGCGATCAGACCGCCCGCCTGGGCCTCGGGCGCGACGTGTCCCACCACCATGCCGTGGCTGCCCCCGGAGAAACGGCCGTCGGTGATGAGGGCCACGTCATTGATCAAACCGGCCCCGGCGATGGCCGAGGTGGGGGCCAGCATCTCCCGCATGCCCGGGCCGCCCCGGGGCCCCTCGTAGCGGATGACAACCGTGTCTCCCTTCCTTATTTTCCCGGCCAGGATGGCCGCCAGGGCGTCCTCCTCCCGTTCGAACACGCGGGCCGGGCCCGTGTGCTCGATTTCCTGCAGACCGCAGGTCTTGAGCACCGCGCCCTCCCGGGCCAGGTTGCCCTTGAGAATGACGATGGGACCGCTGGCCCGGACCGGACGGTCAAAGGCATGAATCACATCCTGTTCAGCGGACGCGGTCTTTGCGTCAACCAGGTTTTCCGCCAGGGTGCGGCCGGTGACCGTCAGGCAGTCGCCGTGGAGGAGGCCCCGCTCCAGGAGCGTTTTCATCACCGTCTCCACGCCGCCCACCCGGTGGAGGTCGCTCATCACGTACTTTCCCGCGGGCTTCATGTCGCAGAGGATGGGGGTGGTTTCCGAAAAGGGATTGAAATCGTCGATGGTGAGCGGCACCTCCGCCTCCCGGGCCAGGGCCAGCAGGTGGAGGACGGCGTTGGTGGAGCCGCCCAGGGCCATGACCACGCGGATGGCGTTCTCAAAGGCCGCCCGCGTCATGATGTCCCGCGGCCGGATATCGCGCTGGATGAGTTCGGCCAGGCAGGCGGCGGCGCGTTCCATCTCCGCGCGCTTGGCCGGGTCCACGGCGGGTAAAGAGGCGTTGCCCGGCAGGGCCATGCCCAGGGCCACCATGGCCGAAGCCATGGTGTTGGCCGTGTACATGCCGCCGCAGGCCCCGGGCCCGGGACAGGCCGCGCACTCGATGCCGTGCCGCTCTTCCTCGCTTAGTATGTTCTTGCTCACCGCGCCCACGGCCTCGAAGGCGCTCACGATGTCCACGTCCCGGTTCCGGTAGCGGCCGGGCAGGATGGTGCCGCCGTACACGAACAGGGACGGCAGGTTGAGACGCGCCAGGGCCATGACCGTGCCCGGTATGGTCTTGTCGCAGCCGCCCAGCCCCAGGAGAGCGTCCATCCGGTGGCCGCGCGCCACCAGCTCGATCACGTCCGCGATGGTGTCGCGGCTCACCAGCGAGCACTTCATGCCCTCGTGGCCCATGGCCTCCCCGTCCGTGACCACGAAGGTGTTGAACTGGAGCGGCATGGTTCCCCGCCGCCGCAGCGGCTCCTTGGCCCACTCCGCTAATTCATTCAGGTGGTAGTTGCAGGGCGAGACCTCGCTCCCCGCGCTGGCCACGCCCACGATGGGCTTGGAAAAATCGTCGTCCTTAAATCCCACGGCCCGAAGCATGGCCCGATTGGCGGTCTTGGAAACGCCTTCGGTCATCTCCCGGCTCATCTTGTTCAACTGTTCC
>CAYQRT010000131.1:5846-8287 GCA_964419695.1 uncultured Spirochaetaceae bacterium
GCGAATCGAAGTCTGGATTCACGAAAAAACGCGGGCGGCCCATCGCTCCCCGTGATAAAGATCAGGAATTCCGAACAAACCGTGTCCGTCATGGCATGGGGAGGCAACCGATATTATGAGACTATCCGCGCTTTCGGGCATTATTTTTTTTCTGCTGACGAACATTCCTGGCTACCCCTGCACGTCGTTTTGCCTGACGGATACCGGGAACGCCATTCTCGCCTGCAACCTCGATTTTGACTGGGGAGACGGCCTTCTCTTCATCAATAAACGCGGTGCTGAAAAAACCGGCTGGATACAGGGAACCACCGGACGCGTCGCGCGCTGGACCTCCCGCCATGGCAGCGTGGTCTTCAGCCTGGTGGGAAAGGAATACGCCTGGGGAGGGATGAATGAAGCGGGGCTGGCCGTCAGCACCATGGCCCTGGCGGCGACCGCTCTTCCGCCGCCTGACGAACGGCCGGCTCTGGAGCAGGCCGTGTGGATCCAGTATCTCCTGGACACGTGCGCAGCGGTGGGGGATATCCCGGAACGCTTTACCGGGATACGGATGCAAAACACCTCGCGCTATGCCGATCATTACCTGGTGTGCGACGCCGCGGGCGGTTGCGCGGTGATTGAATTCATCAACGGGCAGCTCGTCTTCCGCTCGGGCGCCTCGCTACCCGTAAAAGCATTGGCCAACGACACGTATGCCGATTCTTACCACTCATGGACGGCGCGGAGCGGCACCGCTCCCTGGCCGCACGGCCCTTCTTCCCCCAACCGGTTTCACATCGCCGCGCAATACGCCGCACGGTATGAAAAACAGGCGGCGGACGACATCGTCACCTACGCCTTCTCCGGATTATCCGACGCCTCAAACGCGTCAACCCGCTGGAGCATAGTCCACGATTGCCGGCGTCGGATCATGTATTTCCGCACCGACGCCAACCACACCGTCCGCCGCGTCTCATTGCTCCCGATCGATTTTTCGTGCGCCACACCCGTCCTCCTGCTTGACGTCAACGCAAGGTTTCCCGCGGCCGATCTCGTTCCTTATTTCAGCGCCTATTCCCACGAAAAGAATCTGCGGCTCTTCACACGGTTCCTGGAGAATTCCCATATTGCGTTTGATGCGAATGAAATGGATCGTTACGTACGCCGCCTGGAAAAATTCCCCTGCCGTAGCGAGTGAATGCCGGGGACATCGCCACTCGGATCGAGTCTATCCGGCAGCCTGTCAGTCAGGGCGCGTCAGCGCTGCGCCTGTGTCTGCAGCAGCCTGACGGCTTTCAACCGGGTGTAGGAGCACCGTTTGTCCGGGGAGTAGGAGCGCGGCGAACGGATCGGGCGGGTCCGCTAAAAAAGACTTTGAATTTCCGGCTTGGAACTCGCGGCGGCGACGGCAGCCGGTGTCTGCCCGTCGTTGTCTCGCCGGTTCCGGTCCGCTCCCTGGGAGAGAAGATAGCGAATCGTTTCCGCTTTTCCTTCGCGGCAGGCCACGTGAAGGGGCGTCCGGCCAGCGGCGTTGAGTATATCGAGCGTTGTAAAATAAGGCTGAAACAGCTTGAGACACTCCAGACCGCCGTAGTAGGCAGAGCGGTGGAGCACCGTGTCGCCGTGCTTGTCCCGCACGGTGACGTCGGCGCCGGCAGCCACAAGGATCCGGGCCACTTCCACTTTGCCCGTACCCGTGCAGAAGAACAAGGGAGTCTGTCCGTCGTTGTCGCGCAGATCGACCGAGGCCCCGTGTTCGAGCAACAGGGTGACGATCTCTTCTTCATACCAGCCGCACGCCCGGAACAGGGGAGAATTGCCGCTCTTGTCGGTGCGGTTGACGTCCGCGCCCCCCTGGATGAGCAGCCGGGCCGCCTCCGCCTTCTTTCCCCCGTAAATGCCGGACACCGCGTGCAGGGGTGTTTTACCGTCATTGCCCGCGGCGTTGGCGTCGGCGCCGGCCGCCAATAACAGGCGGACGATCGCCGGGTCTCCGTGACGCGCGGCATAATGCAGGGGAGTTTCCCCCTCGGTGTTCCTGCCGTTGGGATCGACGCCCTGGTCCAGCTCCCGTTCGGCCAATTCCGTCAGCCCGTTCTCCGCCGCCGTATGCAATAACGACTGACCCTCGACTGAAGTCTTGATGCGGTCGTCCCGCTCGATAAGGTCACGAACGGCGGTCATATCGCCTTTCCGTAAATAACGCAGGAGTTCTTCACTCTCTGTGCTGCCGGAGGCCTCCCCGCATCCGGCAGCCGCCAGGACGAACAAGATGATGCCCAAAAGCGGCAAGCAACACAATAATACGATCTTTGTCTTCATAGTCCCTTCCATAAGAGTATCACAGCACGCCGACGGCTCAGCGCCGGACCCAGGTTTGAAACAGCCGTGACGCCTTGAGCTGGGTGCCGTCCCGGCGATCCACAGCCAGCTCCATATAAAGGTTATTGTCCTCGGTCCAT